>JAIFMT010000106.1 GCA_020048295.1 Rhodoferax sp. | reverse complement strand
TCGCTGCAGTTTCCAGAACATCGCAATCGCCCGCAGCGATCCTTGTGCAAAAAAAAGCCAGCGCGATGCTGGCTTTTTCAAAGGGCGATGCAAGCCGTTTACTTGGCGATGTCAACCCCGTAGAACGAGTGGCGGCCAAATGGGCTGAGTTTAAAGTCGATGACTTCCTTGCGCACCGGCTTGATCTGCACGGCGTGGGCAATGGTGAACCAGGGGGATTGCTCCTTGAAGATCACCTGGGCTTTTTCGTACAGCTTGGTGCGCTCAGCCGGGTTGGTGACGGTTTTGGCCTTCATCACCAGGTCGTCAAACGGCTTGTAGCAGAACTTGGCCACATTGCTGCCGCCGCTTTTGGCTGAGTCGCAACCAAGTAGCGTGTGCAGGAAGTTGTCCGGGTCACCGTTGTCGCCGGTCCAGCCCAGCATGCCCATCTGGTGTTCGCCAGCCTGCATGCGCTTGCGGTACTCACCCCATTCAAAGCTCTTGATCTCGGCCTTGATGCCCACCTTGGCCAGGTCGGCCTGCATCAGCTCGGCAATGCGCCGGGCGTTGGGGTTGTAGGGGCGCTGAACTGGCATGGCCCAGATGTCAGTACTAAAGCCGTCCTTCAGGCCGGCAGCAGCCAGCAGTTTTTTGGCTTCTGTCGGGTTGAAAGCGTCGTCTTTGATGGCCTTGTTGTACGACCACTGGGTGGGTGGAATCGGGTTAGTGGCCGGAACAGCCGTGCCCAGGAAAACCGCATCCACGATGGCTTTCTTGTCGATGGCCATGTTCACGGCCTTGCGCACGCGCACGTCGTCAAATGGCTTTTTGGTGGTGTTGTAGGCTAGGTAGCCAATGTTCAGGCCGGGTTGCTCCAGCACCTTGATGTTGGTGTCTTTGCGAATGGCCGGCAGATCCGCCGGATTCGGGTAAGGCATGACATGGCACTCGCCCTTTTGCAGCTTGGCCCAGCGCACCGAGGCGTCAGGGGTGATGGAGAAGATCAGGTCGTCGATCTTGGCCTTGCCAGCCCAGTATTGAGGGAACGCCTTGTAGCGGATCAAAGCGTCTTTCTGATATTGCACCAACATGAACGGGCCAGTACCGATGGGTTCCTGGTCGATCTTTTCAGGCGTGCCGGCTTTCAGCATGGCAATGGCGTATTCCTTGGACTGCACGCCGGCAAATTGCATGGCCAGGTTCGACAAGAAGGGCGCCTCAGGGGCGTTGAGCACAATCTTGACGGTGTAGTCGTCCACCTTGTCCACCGATTTCAGCAGCTTGGGCATGCCCATGTCGTTGAAATACGAGTGATTCGGGCTGGTGACCTTGAAGTAGGGGTCGTTTTCTTTCCACTGGCGCTCAAACATGAACAGCACGTCGTCAGCGTTGAAGTCGCGGCTGGGCTTGAAGTTCTTGTTCGAATGCCACTTCACGCCTTTGCGCAAATTGAAGGTGTATTCCAGCCCGTCTTTGGACACGGTCCAGCTTTGCGCCAGATTGGGCTGAACTTTGGTGCCACCCCGCTCAAAGTCCACCAGGTTGTCATAAATCTGCTCGCCTGCATCGAACGACGTGCCGGTGGTGTTGATGCTCGGGGCAAAGTTCTCTGGGCTGCCTTCGGAGCAGAACACCAGCGTCTTGGCCGACGCCGTCGACAGCGCGAGCAGTGCCGGCAATGCCAAGACACACAAAGCGGTGCGTTTGAGCGGGAATTTTGAAATCGTCATCTTTTGGACTCCTGACAAGTTAATGCTGCGCTGCAGCGGGTTGGATAAATCGTTCAGCCAGATGGCAAGCAACCTGCCTGCCAGCCAGCGTGCGCAACGGCGGACGCTCAGTCTGGCATTGTGCGGCGACGTGTGGACAGCGGGTCGAAAATACGCAACCGCTGGGAGGATTCAAAGGCGACGGCAATTCACCCTTGAGCACAATGCGCTGGCGGCTGATGCCGCTGCCGGCAATACCGGGGGTGGAGGCCAGCAGCGCCTGCGTGTAAGGATGCAGTGGCTGTGCAAACAGTGTGGCCTTGTCGCCTTGCTCCATCGCGTGGCCCAGGTACATCACCAGCACATCGTGGGCAATGTGGCGCACCACGCCCAGGTCGTGCGAAATAAACAGGTAGGCCAGCCCGAGGTCGCGCTGCAAGTCGGCCAGTAAATTGAGCACCTGCGCCTGGATCGACACGTCGAGCGCCGATACCGGCTCGTCAGCCACGATCAGGCCGGGCTTGAGCATCAGCGCACGGGCAATCGCAACGCGCTGGCGCTGTCCGCCAGAGAACATGTGCGGATAACGGTCATAGTGCTCGGGGCGCAGGCCCACCATGGCCAGCATGTCGCGCGCCTGCGCTTTGCGCTGTGCTGCGTTCAGGTCGGTGTTGATTTCTAGTGGCGCCTCAAGAATGGCGCCGATCTTCTTGCGCGGGTTGAGTGAGCCGTAAGGGTTTTGGAACACCAGTTGGACTGTGCGGCGCAACGCATGGCGCTCGCTGGCGCTGGCCTGGACCACATCAACTGCGCCGAGCTGCAGGCTGCCAGCAGTCGGGGTTTCGATCAGCGACACCATGCGTGCCAGGGTGGATTTGCCACAACCCGACTCACCCACCACGGCCAGCGTTTTCCCCGGGTAAACGGCAAATGACACACCACCAACGGCTTGCAAGTGGTCAGCCTGGCGAAATGCGCCGTGGCTGATTTTGTACACCTGCTTGAGGTCACGCGCGACCACCACCGGGTGCGATGGATCGGTGTGCGCGCTGGGGTGTTTGGCAGCGGCGTTCATGCGGCTTCCTGGAGGGTGACGCCCAGCGGTGCGTGGCAACGCACCATGCCGGCCTGCCAATCACGCAACTCGGGCCGCTCATCGCGGCAATGCCGGTTGGCATAAATGCAGCGCGGAGAAAACAGGCAGCCTTGCGGGCGATCGTACAAACCCGGCACCATGCCGGGAATGGTGGCCAGGCGGGTGGCGCCGTCGCTGCGCTCGGGCATGGCCGCCAGCAGTGCCTCTGTGTAGGGGTGTTGCGGCGTCTCAAAGATGTCTTGCGCGCTGCGCTCTTCCATGATCTGACCGGCATACATCACCGCCACGCGCTGCGCCATCTCGGACACGACGCCCATGTTGTGCGTGATCAGCACCAGTGCCATGTTGCGGTCTTTCTGCAAGGTGCGCAGCAGATCGAGAATTTGCGCCTGAATGGTCACATCCAGCGCGGTGGTTGGCTCGTCTGCTATCAACAGTTTTGGATTGCAGGCAATCGCCATGGCGATCATCACGCGCTGGCTCATGCCGCCAGAGAGCTGGTGCGGGTAGATGCCCAGCCGGCTCTCTGGCGCGGGAATGCCAACCTGCTCCAACAATTCGATGGAGCGCTTGCGCGCAGCAGCCTTGTCCATGCCCAGATGCAGACGCAAGGTCTCGGCCATCTGAAAACCCACGGTAAAGCAGGGGTTCAGGCTGGTGGTCGGGTCCTGGAAGATCATCGCCATGTCTTTGCCGATCACGCTGCGGCGCTGGCGCTCGCTCATCTTGAGCAGATCATGGCCGTCAAACAGCAGGCGCTCGGCAGAGATCTGGCCAGGGTAGGCGACCAGTCCCATCAGCGCCATCATGGTCACGCTCTTGCCGGAGCCCGACTCGCCCACAATGCCCAGCACATCGCCCGCCTCAAGGCGCAGCGACACGCCGTCCACGGCATGCATCACACCGGTTTTGGACGGAAACTGCACTGAGAGGTTTTCGATTTCGAGCAATGCCATAGCCGTCTTTCAGCGCTTGAGCTTCGGGTCAAACGCATCGCGCAGGCCATCACCCAACAGGTTGAAGGCCAGCACGGTGATCAGAATCGCCAAGCCCGGAAAGGTCACCACCCACCAGGCGCGCAGCACAAACTCACGCGCGTCGGCCAGCATGGTGCCCCACTCTGGCGACGGTGGCTGGGCCCCCAGCCCAAGAAAACCCAGCGCCGCGGCGTCAAGAATGGCCGTCGAGATGCCAAGCGACGCCTGCACAATCAGCGGTGCGGTGCAATTGGGCAAGACCTCGGAGAACATCAGCCGCAAATGCCCGGCGCCATTCATGCGTGCGGCGGTCACGTAGTCCTTGGACATCTCGGAGATCACTGCAGCGCGGGTGATTCGCACGTAATGCGGCAGCACCACCACGGCCACGGCCAGCATGGCATTCATCAGGCCCGGCCCCAAAATGGCCACAATCACAATCGCCAGCAGCAGGCTGGGCAGCGTCAGGATGATGTCCATCGCCCGCATTACCGCGATTTCGAATACACCACGAAAGTAGCCCGCTGCCAGCCCCAGCACGGTACCCACCAATACGGACAGCGCCACCACCGCCAACCCAATGGTGAGCGACAGGCGGGCACCAAAAATCAGACGCGACAAAATGTCGCGACCAATCGCATCGGTGCCAAGAAGGTGCGCAGCAGACCCCCCGGTTTGCCAAGCGGGGGGCACCAGAAACACGCTGGAGTTGGTGACATCAGGCGCAAAGGGCGCAATCCATGGTGCCAAGGCGGCCATCAGCAGCACCGTCAGCACGATGAGCAACCCCGCTACCGCCCCTTTGTTGGTGGAGAAATAGTCCCAGAACTCGCGCAGCGGGTGGCGCGGGGTGTGCACTGGCGTGGCGTCGGTCAGGCTTGTCACGGTTAAAGGTCCGATCTAGTGCCGGATGCGCGGGTTGATGATGCCGTAGGTGACATCGACCAGCAGGTTAACCAGCATCACCATGCCACCGAGTAGAAGCATGCCGCCTTGCAGCACCGGGTAGTCACGCCGGCCAATCGCCTCGATCATCCACTTGCCCACGCCCGGCCACGAAAAAATGGTTTCGGTCAGGATGGCACCGGTGAACAGCACGCCCACTTGCAGCCCGATCACGGTCACCACTGGAATCAGTGCATTGCGCAGGGCGTGCAGTGCGACCACCCTGAAGTTGGACAGCCCCTTGGCGCGCGCCGTACGAATGTAGTCTTCACCGAGCACTTCAAGCATGGCCGAGCGGGTCATGCGCGCGATCACTGCCAGCGGGTTGGTGCCCAGCACAATGGTGGGCAAAATCAGATGCGCGGCGGCTGACCAGAAGGCATCCCGGTCGCCAGCCATCCAGGTGTCAATTAGCAAGAAGCCGCTGACTGGCTCAATGAAATACTGCACCGAAATGCGCCCGGACACGGGTGTCAGGTCAAGCTGAACCGAAAACAGCAGGATTAGCAGCAGCCCCCACCAAAAAATCGGCATTGAATAACCAGTAAGTGACACGCCCATCACGCCGTGGTCAAGGATGGTGTTACGTTTGACCGCTGCCAGAATTCCCGCCGGAATGCCGATGATCAGCGCAAACAAAATGGCACACAGCGCCAGTTCAATGGTGGCGGGAAACAGCGACAAAAACTCTTGCAACACCGGCGCATGGGTGATGATGGAGTTGCCCAGGTCGCCTTGCAGCACGCGGCCAATGTAGATGCCGTACTGCACCAGCACCGGGCGGTCCAGCCCATAGGCTTTGAGTAGCTCTGCATGGCGCGCTGCATCGATGCCGCGTTCACCGGCCAGCGTCTCGATCGGGTCGCCAGGAACCAGGCGAATCAGGAAAAACGCTACCAGCGTCATGCCGATAAAGGTCGGAATGATCAGGCTGAATCGGGTGAGCAGGAATCGCAGCATGAACGCAGGGACAGTCTTTGGGAATGGGTGGCATCATGCCATAAAGAAAAAGCCGACTTGCGTCGGCCTTCGGGCGTGCCGCCGGAGCAGTAAAAATTACTTCAGGTGCTTGCCGATCAGGCCGGCAATTTCAAACATGGTGACTTGTGCCTTGCCAAAGACTTCTTTCAGTTTGGCATCTGCATTGACCAGGCGTTTGTTGACCGCGTCTTGCAGATTATTGGCCTTGATGTAGTCCCACAGCTTTTTGACCACTTCAGTTCGGGGCAACGCCGCAGCACCAACAACGGCAGCCAGCGCTTTGCTGGGGGTCAGGGTTTTCATGAAGGCGGCATTGACGGCGCGCTTGGCGGCGGGCGCCTTTTTGACTGCAGTTGCAACTTTTGCTGGTGCGGCAGCTTTGACAGGGGCTGCAACCTTGGCGGATGCGACTTTCTTTGCCGGAGCGGCTGCTTTGGCAGGAGCTTTTGCTGCTACTTTCTTGGCAGGAGCGGCCGCTTTGGCCGGGGCTGCTGCTTTTGCTGGTGCTGCCTTTTTAGCAGGCGCTGCTTTGGTCTCGGGAGCAGCTTTTTTAGCTGGTGCTTTCTTTGCAGTTGCCATGTGGTTTGTCCTATGGGTAGTTAATTTTGGACCAGCAATAACAGCCCGTTGCTGGATGTGCCGAATGCTAATGGAGAATTCCCTGCTTTCCAAGAGAGATATTGCAATTTCATGAAGCCAGGACAACTTTTTATCGTTGCTTTGGATGCAACCTACAATTTTTTCCATTTTTCAAGGTCTATTCAGTATGCAAACAAGTTTTTCCACCTGTGATTTGTGTGATCTCCATCTGGGCGATTCCGTCAGTGCTTTTAGAGTGCTGCCGCCAGTTTTTCGCGACTTTGGCGCGCGTCGGACGTTCTGCGGGCCGGTCACAACGGTCAAGTGTTTTGAAGACAACTCTCTGGTCAAGGCGGCGGTGGACAAGTGTGGTTATATTGACAGCCCGCAAGGTCGCATTGCCCGCGTGCTGGTGGTGGATGGTGCGGCTTCGCTGCGCCGTGCCTTGCTAGGTGGCAACCTAGCTGCCACTGCAGCACGCAATGGATGGGCTGGCGTGGTGATTGACGGCTGTGTGCGTGATGTGGCCGAACTAGCCGCGCAGGAGATAGGCATTCGAGCACTGGCCTGTGTGCCGATGCCCACCGAAAAGAAGAAACAGGGCCTGGAGGATCTGGCGGTGCAGATTCAGGGAGTCTGGGTGAATCCGGGCGACTGGCTGTATGCCGATGCTGATGGTATGGTGGTGGCAGCCAAGTCGCTGCTTTGATCAGTTTGCAGCGAAAACTGTCGTCGGTGAGGGGCAGGGCCAAAGCCATAATTCGCTTCACTATGAAAAACATCGTTATTTTGATCTCTGGCGGTGGCTCCAACATGGCCGCGATCGTGAGGACAGCACAGCGCGATGCTTGGGCCGATAAATTGCAGGCGCGTGTTGCTTGTGTCATCAGCAATCGGCCCGATGCAAAGGGGTTGGGCCTGGCGCGGTCAGCGGGCATTGCCACTGAAGTGATTGACCACAAAACCTTTGCCAGTCGGGAGGCGTTCGACGCAACGCTGGCACAGTGTGTTGCACGCTTTGATTTGCCTGACCACCCGGCCCTGGTAGTTTTGGCTGGCTTCATGCGGATACTGACGCCTGGCTTTGTCGCCAGCCATGCCGGCCGGCTGGTGAATATTCATCCTTCGTTGCTACCCGCCTTTGCCGGCTTGAACACGCATCAACGCGCTATTGATGCTGGCTGCACCGTAGCAGGTGCAACGGTACACCATGTAACGACCCAGCTTGATCATGGTCAAATCCTCGCGCAGGCGGCAGTGCCGGTGTTGCCCGGCGACAACGCCGCCAGTCTTGCGGCAAGAGTGCTGACCCAAGAACACATCATTTTCCCCGCAGCAATCGCGCAGCTGCTCCAAAACGATTAGCCTTGTTGGTGAAAATATTTAGGTTTAAACCTTCTTTCTCAAAAGTGAGCTAAAAAATATTTTATAATTTGAGGCTTATTCCTCGATAGCTCAGTCGGTAGAGCGCCGGACTGTTAATCCGTAGGTCCCTGGTTCGAGCCCAGGTCGAGGAGCCACATAGACAAAGGAAAGCCTGCTACATAAAAACTAGCAGGCTTTTTCTTTTTCTGGTTCATACCTGCGCT
>JAIFMT010000065.1 GCA_020048295.1 Rhodoferax sp. | reverse complement strand
GCAACGTCAAGCCTGAGAGTTGCACCATGCGCAGCGCCAGATCCATGATCTTCACTGGCTGGCCCATGTCCAGCACAAACACGTCACCGCCTTGCGCCATGGCACCGGCTTGCAGCACCAGTTGCGCGGCTTCAGGGATGGTCATGAAGTAGCGTGTGACTTCGGCGTGGGTGACGGTGAGCGGGCCGCCGCTGGCCAGTTGCCGACGAAACAGCGGCACCACGCTGCCACTCGACCCCAGCACGTTGCCAAAACGCACCATGCAAAAACAGGTGGCTGCCGCCACGGTGCCAGTGGGCGACAGGCCGCTATGGGGCGCGCTGGCCGGCGCTGGATTGGTGCAGCTTGCCGCTTCATCGTTGGCCGCTGCCAAGGTCTGCCTGAACGTCATTGCCTGCAACACCAGTTCAGCCATGCGCTTGCTGGCCCCCATGATGTTGGTGGGGCGCACGGCCTTGTCGGTTGACACCAGCACAAAACGCGCCACACCACAGTTCAGCGCCACCTGGGCCAGGTTGAGCGTGCCAAAAACGTTGTTCAATATGCCTTCGCCCGCGTTGTCTTCAACCATGGGCACATGCTTGTAGGCGGCTGCGTGATAGACCGTGGCGGGGTGATAGGCACTGCAAATGGCCGTCAGCCGATCTGTGTTGGTCACGCTGCCCAGCAGTGGAACCAGTTCTACGGTCAGCCCTGCGGCGCTGCAAATGCCTTGCAGTTCCTGGTGAATGCTGTAGAGGCCGAATTCGTTGTGGTCAAACAGCAGCAACTGGCGCGGCCGCTGCAACACGATCTGCCGCGTCAATTCCCCACCAATGCTGCCGCCAGCGCCCGTGACCAACACCACTTGCCCGGTCAGGTCTTTGGCCAGCAGGGCGTTGTCGGGGGGCACCGGATCACGCCCCAGCAGGTCCTCCACGTCGAGCTCACGAAAATCCTGCACCGTGACGCGACCGCTGGCCAGATCCGATAGCCCCGGCAAGGTGCGCACATGCACTGGCAAATGCCGCAGGCTCTCCAAGATTGCATTGCGCCGGTCACGCGAAACGCTCGGCAACGCCAGCAAAATGTCGGTGGCCTGTTGCTTAGCGATCACCAGCGGGATCGCCGAAGGTGGCAATACCGGTGTGCCGTTGAGGCTGCGCCCGACTTTGGCTGGATCATCATCGACAAAACCCAGCAGCGTGTACTGCCGGGACAAGCGCAACGCCGATGCCGTTTGCACCCCGACCGTGCCAGCACCATAAATCAGCAAGCGTCCAGTCGGCCGACCCTGTCCCAAACCAGCCAGCCAGAAGCGCGCCAGCGCCCGGCTGCCACCCACCAGAAACAAAAACACCAGCGGCTGCAAAATACCCAGACTGCGCGGCACGCCGGTCCATTTCATCCACAGCAAAATGGCAAACAGGATGCTGCTATAGACCAACACCGCCATGCCCGTGGCCTGCAGTGCGGCCTGCCCGGTGTAACGAAAAATCGCGCGGTACAAGCCAAAGCGGACAAAGATCGGGATGGATAACACCGGTGCCAGCAGGTACACCCACCACTGCGCCCCGCTGGGCCAGCCATATTGGTCAATGCGCAGCGCGTAAGCGACCCAGGTTGCAAACAGCGCCAAAAAAATATCCAGCGTGACCACCACCAACTGCTTGACCGGGCGTGGCCACTGCAAAACCCTGCTGTGCATCAGAAAAGAACCTTGAGATGAGCCGAAAAATGGCTGCAACGATAACCGGAAAACGGCCTTGAACGCCTCAGCGCGATGTGAGGCTTTGATGGGAGCTTGTGAATCACCAACCCTGACCCACGCTGCATGGGCCAGGTGCCCTGCGGCAGCGGTCAGTCGGCGATGGCGAAGTCTTCTTTTGTGCGACCTTGCGCCACCAGCGCGGCCAACCAGCGCGGCATCAGGCCACGACCGCTCCAGGTTTCACCGTTGGGGCCACGAAACTTAGCGGGTGCCGGGTTCAGCGATTTGGTGGCGCTGCCAGCGGACTTGCGAGGACGACCCTTGGCACCTTCCAAGTCTGCCACGGTGATACCAAACGCCTCCATTTTGGCCAGGATTTCTTGCACCGTCTGGGTGAATTCCTGTGCCTTGATCTCCTCGGCCTGCTTTTGCAAAATGGCGATCTGGTTTTGTATTTCAATCAATTGACTCATATCTAGCACCTGTAAGTTAAAGTTCATGCAACCCCTGGCAACCTCTTCTTTAGGTCATTATTTTAGTGAGACACATTATCCCTTCTTAAAACCCTCACTGCCGTCAAAAAGATAATTTTTATATCAAATAAAATGGACTGACGGCACAGGTACTCCACATCGAGTGCCACTTTTTCAGGAATAGGCAACTCATCACGCCCATTGATTTGTGCCCAGCCTGTCAAACCCGGTACCAGACGATGAACGCCAGCCCGTGTTCTCAATTCAATCAGGTCTTGCTGATTAAACAGTGCAGGCCGTGGACCGACAAAACTCATGTCGCCCTTGATAATGCTCCACAACTGTGGCAATTCATCCAGACTGCTCTTGCGCAGAAAGCCGCCAATTGGGGTCAGATAAGTCTCTGGGTTATTCAACAAATGGGTGGCTACAGCTGGGGTATCGGTACGCATACTGCGAAATTTGGGCATTTTGAATATCTGATTATTGCGTCCAACCCGGTCCGACCAATACAGCACCGGACCCGGAGAACTTATCCACACTGCTAAAGCCACCATCAGCACGGGCAACAAAAAGATACCCGCCACCAGCAGCGAAAGCAACAGGTCAAATGATCTTTTCATGGCATCGGTAACAGGGTGAAAGCCCATTGAGTTGGGCAACATTTATATATCATTTTAACCTCTAGCGCTTATGTATATTGCGCAGATAGCTATTACATTAAGAGCATCCGTTGACCGTTTGGCGTAGCCCCGCCGCCAGCGACAACGGGGGCGTCCAGCCCAGCAGGCTGCGCGCTTTGGAAATATCAAGCTGCAAGTTGCCACACAGACGCTCGGCCGCACCGGCCTTGCCAACCAGCGCGGCCCCCGCGCGCAACGTCCACACCGGCACGGACAGCAGGTGTGCAGACCACCCGCCGGCTTGCGCAATGGCTCGCACCAGCGCAGGGGTGGAGACATCCTGTCCGTCGCTAACCAGAAAAATCTGATTGGCGGCCTGCGGGTGCGTGCAGCAGATGTCGATGAAGTCAACCAGATTGTCCAGCGCCACCAGGCTGCGCCGGTTATCGATGGCCCCGAGTGGCAGCGGCCAGCCGCGTTGCACAGCCCGCATCAGTGCGGCAAAGTTGGCCTTCACACCCGGACCATACACCAACGGTGGCCGGATGACGACCACTTCCATGCCCGTTTGTGGAGCTATTTGCAGCAGCCCTTGCTCAGCTTCATATTTGCTTTGGCCGTAGGCATCTTGCGGGTTGGGCGGGTTGTCCTCAGTAAATGGTCGTCCGGGCAAGGTGGATTCGCCATTGACCTTGACCGAACTGATATACACCAAACGCCGCACACCTGCGGCTGCCGCCTGACGCGCCAGATTCAGCGTGCCATGCACATTGACGCTGCGAAACTCGGCCAGCGGGTCGGCGGCATCCTCTTGCATGACATGCACCCGGGCTGCCAGATGCACCACACAATCAACACCTCCCAGGGCCGCATGCCAGTCGGTCTGACCATCGATGTTGCCCACAGTCAGTTGTTCGACATCAGCCACGCCTGCTGATACTGAGCGAACGGCTGCGCGCAAAGCCAGACCACGACTCGCAAGTAACCGGCAGACTGCCTGCCCAACCAGACCACTGGCTCCGGTAATGAGGAGTGTCATAACCAGCTCAAGCTGCGCAGTTGTTTATAAACCGGTGACGTGAAAAAACGTAACATACTCATAAGATGCCAGCGCAAATACCTGATATTGCTGTGGCTACTGCGCTGGGCATGGTGAACAATAGGGCTGGAAGAACATAACACTGCCTGGTAGTTTGCCAGTTTGATTCTGGCACATATGTCAACATCTTCGTAATACAAAAAATATCGCTCATCGAATCCCTGCAGCAACTCAAACACCGATCGCCGAAACAACATGAACATGCCACCCACCCAATCGGGGTGTACCAGATCAAGACCCGCTGGATAGTCTCTTACGACTCCCCTGGAGAAAGCCTTTTGAATAATCTTGCGCGGTGTTGGAAACATCCGGGTGCTGTCCTCGATTTCGCCGGAGGGTCCATACACAAGAGGTGCAACGACACCAATATTCAAATTCTGAAAACATTCGAGCAATATTGAAAATGGACTCACGTCAAACCGGATATCCGGATTGACCACACAAAAAAAGTCGCCCCTGGCACCTTTGAGCGCGTGATTATGGTTTGCGCCGAACCCCTTGGGCTTGGCATTGCGGATCACAGTGATTGGAAAAAAGAAGGCTGCTGGATCAAATGGCAAAACTTCTTCAAAATTCAGTGTCAAGATCAACTCAATTCGTTCAGCCTGGCAATGCCGTTCAATATCTTGCAGCAGCAAGCTGACCAAGCCAATTTGCCCGTGACTGACAACCGACACAGAAACCACAACATCCGTCGTCGCCTGCGTGACCGGCTGCACGGGGTGGGTGCTGGCTTCGGTTCGCCATTGATCTGGTGTGAATTCACCCGCAGGGCTGGCACACTGCAAAATCCTGAGCAACTGGGGATTGATGATGTTGACATCAAAGCGCTGCTCGGCCAAGCGCCTGCTTTCAATGCCCATCGGCGTGATCAGCCCGGGTTGGCGCACAAATTTCAGCATCGCTTCGGCCAACGCCGCCACATCGCGCACCGGCACCAAAAAACCATTCTGGCCATCGACCACGGTCTCACGACAGCCTGGCACATCGGTGGTGATCACGGCGCGCCCCATCGCCATGGCCTCTTGTGTGCTGCGCGGCAAACCCTCGCGGTACGACGGCAACACATAAACGCTGGCCTGCGCCATCCAGGGCTTGAGGTTGACGTGCCCCGGCCATTCAAGAATGCCCGCATCGACAAAGCCCTGCACCTGCGAAACCGCCAATCCGCCAGGATTGGGGTCGAGTGCGCCAAGCAGGATAAAACGGGTTTGCGGATCTGCCTGCTTGACTCGGGCTGCAGCTTGCGCGTATTCGACAACTCCCTTCTCGCGCAGCAGCCGCGCCGCCAGCAAAAAAGTCACCGGCTGCTGCACCGCTGGCACGGCCTGCCAATCATTCAGGTCCACACCAATACCCGGCAGATGTTCAACCTTGGACGACCTGACCAAGCCATTGTTCAGAAAATCAGCAATGTCGTCCTTGTTGAGAAAAACGACACGCTGCGCCAACCCCAGCGCGGTGCGGTACAGCAGTGAGACGCTTTTGCGCAGCAGACGCCGTTTCCAGGTCAACCGGTCACCGCTTGGCGTATAGATATAGCCCAAGCCCTCAATCATTGCCACCCGGTGCGGCACCCCTGCAACCCAGGCCGCAATGGTGCCGTAAATCACGGGCTTGATGAAATAGCCCAAGCTGACATCTGGCTTCAACGCGCGCAGCAGCCGTGTCAGTCTGAACATATCCAGCAGATCTCGCCAGGGACTCATGCCGGTTCGGGCCAGTTCAAAATCCACCGGCAGCGCACCAAGCGCGCGCACCTGGGCCCGAAAGGTTTCGGTGAAGTCCGGTGCCAGGGCATACACCTTGACCCCATTGGCCACCAAATCGGCAATCAGCCGGCCACGGAAATTGACCAGGGAAAATGCCTGACTGGAGATGATGGCAAGGGTTTTCATGGCGTCTTGCCTGAACTCACTCGGGCAGAACGAACAAAGGCTTTGAGCGTGGACAGGCAGGCCGCAAGCAGCCAGCGAACGCCAAAGCCATTGACAAAATGCCGAAACTGCGCCGAAGCCATGGATGCATAGCCCGAGCGCGCCCGGCGCGCTGTGCCCACACCCACACTGCGGTAGCCAAGGCAAACCACAGCCAGATTGGCAAACTTGAGGGCCGGATCAGCCGCCAGGCGCAGCCAGAGATCGTAGTCCTCGGCGTGCAGGCCGCCAAGATAGCCCCCCACATCGAGCACCACCTGCCGCCGAAACATCACACTGGGATGGCACAGCGGGTTGCCCCACAACAAGGCGCGCCGCACGGCAGCGTCGGTTTCGGGCAGCGTGATCGTCTGTTCGGGCTCTCCGTTTGCATTGATGATGTCGTAAGCGCTGCCCAGCACGGCGACCTCGGGGTGCTCGCGCATGAACGCCACCTGCCGCATCAGTCGATCAGGCGCCGACAAATCATCACTGTCCATGCGCGCAACAAGGTCAGCGCGCGCGTGGTGCAGCCCGAGCGACAGGCTGAAGATCAGGTGACGCACTGCGGTGGTGAATATCCGTACCCGCGCGTCCTGCCCAAACCAGTCCCTGGCCACCTGCGAAGCATGCTGCGCGGCCGCACCATTAATCACCAACACCAGTTCAAAATCAGCAAAACTCTGCTGCAGACAAGACATCACCGCCAAGCGAAACTTCTCGTCAACAACATGCGTGCAGAGCAACCATGACACTGCGGGTACATCGGTCGAACTGGAATCATGGCCAGTTAGCAGCGGATGCAATCCTGCATTCACCACAGTGGCTCCCAATGCGCGGGATATCGATCCTGCAAATTCTGCTGTTCCACGCCCGCAAACCACCGCTTTGGCGCAATCACCAGGCGGCCATCCACACCCCAGCGTTGGTCTGCCAACCAGGCACCCCACCAGCTAAATGAGCTGTTGGCGATGACATGGTGACGACAGCGCCCCATCAAGACCAGATCTTGCCAGGCATCCGCTCCGGTGTTGTGGCAGACGTAGTTCACCGCGCCGCGCCATGCCAAATTCTCACGACACCATTGCGGATCGTCGGAAAAAACAAAAACCTGCGCCCCAGGGACCGTTTCGCAGACACGTTGGAGTGCAGCCTGGTAATAAGAAAGTGGCAATGCACCATGAAAGCTGGCCGCACTGGCCAGCGACACATAGTCACCGCGCCGGACATGCACCGCAACTGACGCACAAGCCGTGATTTGGTCTGCCACGGTCTGACTGGCTTGCGAAAGCGACTGCACCGGTTCCAACTCTTGTGCCAGGATTCGATTGATCGGCACGCCATAGCGATAACTCTGCCAATAGCCTGCCAAATAGGTTTGGTCGGGCAGGCGTTCAAAACCGGAATTCCAGGCCGTGCCCCGTTCAACGGCAATACGCCAGGGACTCACCCACGTTGACAGCGCCGGCATCCGGCGCAGCCATGGCAGCCACTTCGCTGCATCGGGTTCCATCACCTGGCCAGCATGCGAAAAACGGTCCAGTTCAAACGAACGAACGGTGACGCGAGACAAATTCCGTGTCAAAGCAGACAGATCCATCAGCAAGCCGGTCTGATGCCGTATCGCCAGCGCCCGCCCCGCAGCATATTGAAAAAGCTGATTGCCCAAACCACCCTCAAGTCGAATACCTATCATCTGGTTTGCATGTAGAGAATAGATTACAAACCGGCGACATTCATGATCCGTCCGAGTAATTTACGAATAATCGCCTTGGAGGGAATTGCCGAACGGGGTGGCAGCAGACAGGGTATTGAATCAGATTCCTTTACCGAAAACGGTTGCGTAAATTCAAATCCTTCGAAGAACAAAGCCTTATTGGCAGAACACAAATCATCCCAACCGTTCTCCAGCATTCGATTAAAGAACAAACTCACGTCAGAAAACTCACGAAAACCAGTCTTTTCTTTTGGAAGATAGTTCAACGTTCGACATTCAAAATCAAACTTCACAAAATTCAGATGCACCTTGAAATCATATAAATATTCATACGTAATCAGAGGATATTCAATATAACCACGCCCGCCAGCAACCCTGA
>JAIFMT010000046.1 GCA_020048295.1 Rhodoferax sp. | reverse complement strand
CCAATGCAGCACGCGCCAGCGCCACATCGGCCTGCACGCTCTCGGGGGCAAAGGTGGCCAGCACCTGACCCCGCTGCACGCTGTCGCCCACATTGACCAGCAGCTCCTGCACGCGCAGCCCGCTGGCCTCGGCGCCCACGCTGGCCTCTTGCCAGGCGCTGATGTTGCCGTTGGCGGCAAGTTTGATCGGCAGGCTGGCGGCCCGGGCCTGCGTCAGCGTCACGGTCAACGCCGGTTTGGCGCTGGCTGGCGCTGTGGCATCGGCAGCGCTGGAGCGCCCCGCCAGCAAGCCCAGCGCCGCCGTCAGGAGCGCACCGGTGGCCAGCAGTCCAAGGGTCGAAGTTTTCATCTGGATTCGTTTCATGGGTGTGATCAGTTTGGATTCAACGTGACAAGGCGTGATCGCGGGACACGGCGCAGCGCGCGCATCTCAGCGCGGCGCGGCAACGGCAAGCGCCAGCGGGTCGGGTTCAAAGCCGCCACCGACTGCACGGTACAGCGTCACCCAAGCAAGCTGACACTCCAGCCCCAACGCCAGCGCTGCCGATTCGGCTGCCAGCGCGCTGCGCCGGGCCTCTTCGAGCTCCAGCAGGCTGGCCAGCCCGTGCTCATAGCGGCTTTGGCTGGCCGCCAGCGCTTGTGCAAAACCTTGCGTGACCCACTGAGCATCGGCAGCGCGGGCCTGGCTGCTGTGCAAATGGACCAGGGCTTCTTCCACCTCACGCACCGCCTGGCGCACGCGGCCCTGGTAAGCCACCAGCGCCGACTGGTAAGCGGCTTGCGCGGCTGTCACATTGGCGGCGCGCTGGCCCGCGTCAAACAGCGGCAGGCTCAAGGCCAGCGGACCGAAAGACCAGGTGGACAAGTTGCTGCTGCCCGCGCCGCTTTGCGTGCGCAACGCGCCAATCGAGCCATTCAGGGCCAAACTGGGCCACTGCTGGGCGCGGGCACTGCCCACCTGCGCGCTGGCCAGCACCACATCGCGCTCGGCGGCATACACATCGGGGCGCTGGGAGATCACCTGGAGCGGCAAAGATGCTATAGAAAAACTAGCTGTCGGCGCAGGTGGTATATGGGCTAAAGCCATTTTTTGTATTAAATCTGGTTCAGGCACACCGGTCAGCGCCACCAGACCCTTGGTGTCTTGCGCGCAGGCGGCCGCCTGTTGCGTGATGCGGCTGTTGGCATCGGCGGCACTGGCACGCGCCAGCGCCGCCACCGACGGTGCCACCAAGCCGGCCTGGGCGCTCAGTGCGCTCAGGCGTGCACTGAGCTGGCGCGAAACGCCGTCGCGCCGCGCCACGTCGAGCTGTTGCTGACAGTTGCGCAGGCTGTGAACCAGGTTGGCCACCTCGGCGGCCACCGACACCCGCGCGGCGTGCCACTGCGCCTGACTGCCCTCGACCTGGGACTGCGCCGCCTGGCTGACGGCGCGGTTGGCCCCCACCAGGTCCAGCTCCCAGGAGGCCTGCAGGCCTGCTTGCAGTGTGGTGGCCAGCGGCACATCGGGCTGGTTGACACCGCGGCTGGCGCTGGCCTGCGCACTCAGGCTGGGCAGCAGTGCCGCGCGGGCTGCTGCCTGGTTGGCCCGTGCCGTGGCAATCTGCGACTGGGCTTGCGCCACCGACGGGCTCAACTGCTGCGCCGCCGCAATCAATTCGGCCAGCAGCGGATCGCCCTGGCGCTGCCACCAATCGGACAGGCCGGTCACCGAGCCCTGGTGCGGCAGCGGTGCCTGCCAGGCCGAAACAATGTCGATCGGCACCTGTGCTGGCGGCATCAGCCCGGCGCAGGCCGACAGCAGCCATGCGCCGCCGAGCGTTGCCGCACGCCGCTGCCATTGACCCAGGCGGATACGCCATCGGGTTTGAACCATGAAAAACACTCCTTGAACACAACAGATTGATTTCACCGGGCGGATGGTAGCGGCCCGACCCCGGTCAACCCCTGCTTGGGCCAATTTTCAATACCAGGTTTTGCAGGCAGATTATGATTTCCCTGCCGGGCGCTGCCACCGGCGCTTTGTCAAGGCACCCGATGCATACCAACGAACACACCAACGCCGCCACCATTACCCGCTTCTACACTGCCTTTGCCGCGCTCGATGCCGACCGCATGAGCGCCTGCTACGCCGCCGATGCGCGTTTTGACGACCCGGCTTTTTCGCTGCAGGGGCAGCGCGAGGTGGGCGGCATGTGGCACATGCTGTGCGATGCCACCCGCGGCAAAGGCCGCCAGGACTGGCGGCTGGAATTTCGCGATGTGCGCGCCGACGACCACAGCGGCCATGCCCACTGGGAGGCACATTACCGCTTCAGCGCCACCAGAAGGCTGGTGCACAACATCATCGAGGCCGACTTCACTTTCACCCCCGAGGGACTGATTGCCACGCACCGCGACCAGTTCGATTTCTGGCGCTGGACGCGACAGGCGCTCGGCATGGGGGGCTGGGTGCTGGGCTGGGCGCCGTTTTTCAACAGCCAGGTGCGCCGCCAAACCCGCGCGGCCCTGACCAACTACCTGGCGGACCATCCCTGAAGCAGGAGTGCAAGCGATGAACTGGTTTGAAGACTTTGAAACCCGGCAGTTTGATGTCAACGGTTCCGCAGACGCATGTGATGTGGAACCGGGTGGCGCACGCGCTGGTGAACGACTTTTATCTGGTGATGCCCGATTTGCGCGGCTATGGCGATTCGGCCAAGCCCGCTGGCCTGATGGATCACAGCAACTACAGCAAGCGCAGCATGGCGCAGGATGCAGTGGCGCTGATGGATGCACTGGGCATTGCCCGCTTTGGCGTGTGCGGCCACGACCGCGGTGGCCGGGTGGCGCATCGGCTGGCGCTGGACCACCCCGGCCGCGTGGCAAAGCTGTGCCTGATCGACATCGCCCCCACACTCGACATGTATGCCGCCACCAATTTTGAGTTTGCCAACGCCTATTACCACTGGTTTCACCTGATCCAGCCAGCACCGCTGCCTGAGACGATGATCGGTGCCACCCCGGCTGGCGCACTGGCCTACCTGCACCACAAGCTCGGCGGCTGGGGCGCGGCAGGCATGGACCACATTGAGCCCGCCGCACTGGCCGAGTACGAGCGTTGCTTCCTCAAGCCCGACACCATCCACGCGCTGTGCGAAGACTACCGCGCCAGCGCTGGCGTTGACCTGGAGCACGACCGCAAAAGCCGCGCGTTGGGGCAAAAGATCGTCTGCGATACGCTGCTGCTGTGGGGCGAGCGCGGCGTGGTCAACCGGCTATTCCAGCCGCTGGCGCTGTGGCAGGCGCAATGTGCCGGCCAAGTCAGCGGCCAGGCCATGGCGGCAGGGCATTTCATCCCAGAAGAGTTGCCCTTGGCAACAGCCCACCAATTGCAGCTGTTTTTTCAAACTTTGTAGCACTTAACGCTTGACACAAAAGGGCTAAAGGGTCATTTTGTGCACAACGACCTGACCCGGTTCACTTGCCAAGCCAACCGCGTGCAGCAATTCAAGCGCCACCTCGCGGTTGATCGGGGTTCATTCAGATCAAATCCGCCGGATAGCAGCAAAAAACCGAAACTAACCGATCAAGTCAATAGTCAGACTTCCCTGTCTGCGACCAGGGTTTGGGTTAGCATGAGAGTCCAACTTCTCTTGTCGATTTTTTGAAGGACTGCAAATTGAGCGCGGATCCCAAAGCCAGTCTGGCCGTCATTGTGGGTGCCACCGGCGGCATTGGTGCCGCCTTGCTGGCCGAGTTGCAAAGCAGCGGCGGCTTTGCCGGCATTCTGGGTCTGTCGCGACACAGCACACCGGCGCTGGAGTTGACCGACGAGCACAGTGTCAGTGCTGCCGCGCAGCACGTCGCGCAGCGGCTGCAAGCGGATGACATGGTGCTCAAGCTGGTGATCGATGCCACCGGCATGCTGCATACCCCGCAACATCAACCCGAGAAAAGCTGGACGCAGATCGATGCGGCGCAGATGGCGCAGGCGTTTGCCGTCAACGCCATCGGCCCGGCACTGCTGATGAAGCACTTTTTGCCGCTGCTGCCGCGCCAGGGTCGGTCGGTGTTTGCCACGCTCTCGGCCAAGGTCGGCAGCATAGGCGACAACCGCCTGGGCGGCTGGTACAGCTACCGTGCCAGCAAGGCGGCGCTCAACCAGCTGATGCGCACCGCTGCCATCGAGTTGCAGCGGCGCGCGCCCACCGCGATCTGCGTGGCGCTGCACCCGGGCACCGTCGATAGCGCACTGTCCGCGCCGTTTGCCAAGACCGGCCTGGAAGTGCGCCAGCCCGCCGAGGCAGCGCAGCAGCTGCTGGCCGTGATGGCAGGACTGCGCACAGCCGACTCGGGGCGGTTTTTCAGTTATGAAGGGGAGGAAATTCCGTGGTGAGGTAGGCACTGCCAGATGTCAAAAAGGCGAACAATCGTGCGCCGGCAGCGCTGCCGGATTTCCAGCCTAATTTGACGGTTTAATGGGCTGCTGCAGCGCTACAGTGTGGCCATGTTTCAAGTCCTCGCCTTTGTTTACGAAAACTACTGGGGTGGCGATGCCTGCCCTGAACTCCCAACACTGCAGCGCAAACTCAACGCCGTTGGCTTTGACAGCCAAGAGGTGGTGCAAGCGCTGGTCTGGCTGGAGGGTCTGAAAAATGCCGCCCAGGGTCTGCATCGTCAGCGTGATGCGGTTTGCCCGCTGAACCTGGGGCCGCTGGTGGCGCTTGACCCACCCAAGAGCGGACCCTGGCAAGCATCGGATGCCTCCATGCGGGTATTTACCGCCGCTGAGCAAGACCGATTGGGCGTGGCGGGTTGGGGGTTGCTGGCTTTTCTGGTTGGCATCGGTGTCTTGCCGGCTGACCGATTGGAGCTGGTGATGGAGCGAACCATGGCGATACCCGGCGAGCCCATCAGCCGGGATGCGCTGAAGCTGATCGTGCTGATGGTTTATTGGAGTCTAGGCGAGGAGCCCGACGCGCTGGTTTTGGATGAGTTGTGCGACAACCGCATCCAGCGGCTGCCCAACTGATGATCGCCTAACGCAGCAACCGCTCGGGGTTGGCTTCGATCTTGCCCAATGCATTGCGCGTGGCGCGCGCCGTGAGCGACTCTTCTTCCTGTGGCACCAGCAGCCCTTTTTGCAGGTAGCCGGCCAGCCGGTTGGTCTGAAAAAGATAACTGCGCCCGACGCTGCTGGCAAACAGGTGCAGATGCTGGAGTGGGCTGCGCCAGGCATACTGCACCTGCGCCACGCTGGCGTTGTGGTCCAGCGTAAACCAGGCGCCCAGCGCCAGCTCGCGCACCCACTCCAGCATGATTGCGCTGCTGCTGCCACCGGCACCGGTGATGACATCCAGGTCAGAGGCATCAATACCCAGCAGGTCTTCAATGGTTTGGGCATCCAGCGCCAGGTCTTCCGGGCCATCGTCACTGATGTAGTCTTCCAGATTGGCCAGGTGACTGGCCAGTGCCTGAATCTGCGCGTCGTCAATGGCCTGCGTCTTGGACATGAAGGCATCGGCCAGCGTGTCGCTGAGGATCTTGATGTGTGCCTCTTGGGCTGACGGGTTCAGGCCCATCAACGTCATGCCGGTTTTCAGGCTTTGCATCAGGGCGGGCAGGGTGGCGATGACGCGGGCACGGTCAACGCGGTTGGGTTTGGCGCTGGCCGCCCAGATCAGCTCGGAGGCGGTTTTTTTCAGGCGCAGCGTGTCGTCGTGCTGTGCCCCCTGGCGCACGGCGGAGACCGCCAGCACTTCGGCCCACACCTTGAACAGAAATTCGCGCACCTCGTCGCGCACCGGCATGTCCTTGAGCTGGTCACGCAGGTCGATGGTGTACTGGATGGTGAGGGTTTCACGCTGCTCGAGCTGCTGGGCGATGCCGGTGACGCGCTGGGTAGCGGGCTTTTGTGTCAAATGCTGTTTCAGGAATGCCTGAAACTCATCGTAAACCTTGGAATAGACGCGCTTGCCGGTGTCGGGGTACTGCTCGATGACCTGCACCACCCGCTTGATTTCGGTTTCCAGCGCCGCACTGCTGATGCCGCTGGCATCAAAACCCAGCACGCACGAGCCCATGTGATCAATCAGGCGGCGCGCCGGGTGGTCGAGTTTGTTGAAAAAATCAGGCTCTGCCAGTGCCACCCGCAGTACCGGCATCTGCAACCGGGCAAACCAGACGCGCACGCCGGTGGGGATACGGTCTTCTTGCAAGATCGACTGGAACATCAGGGCCACCAGTTCAATGATGGCTTTTTCGTTGTCGGTTTGCGCTTGTTGCTTGAGCTCGGTGCTTTGCTGGCGCAACTCCTGCACCACGCGCTCGATCACTACCACCTGACCGCTGCCGCTGGCAGTGCTGGTGCCCGTGGGCGCGTACAGGCTGGCGGCATCCAGCCTCGGTTGTTGGGCCAGGGCGGTCATCAGGGGCGCAGACGGCGCTGCATAGACTGCGGCGGGCGCATCGGCGCGGAAAAAACCACCCAGCAAGCGACCCACCTGCTCCAGCAGACCCTGGGCGCGTGCGCCACTGCGTCGCTCGGGGCCGCGCCAACCACCAGCAAAGCCGGGACTGCCCGCAAAACCAGGCGCTTGCGGCTGCAAGCCCGCGGATGGCGGGGTGACATGGACGGCAGCTTGATCCTCGGCTCGCCGTCCGGACAGGGTGGCAGCCTGTTGGGCAGTGGTTTGAGCTGCGACCGTTGACACTGGTGCGGCCAGGCTGGCCGGGCCGGGCTCTGCGGCTGAAGGGTTGAAACGTGGGCTGAAGTCCACCACCGGCATCACATCCTGTGCCACCAGGTCGGCATTGCACTGGGCGTACGCCTGTGGCAGCTTGTCATTGAAATGGCGCTGTACCACCGCACTGACCAGTGGCCACGATTCGCGTGGCATGCCACTGGCTTCCCAGTGCTCAACCAGCGCTTGCAACAGGACCTCGGGATGGACGATATCGCGCGCACTCAGGTCTTGCTCGCCGCCCAGAAACTTGAGCCGCTTGCGCAAGCTGTTGACTTCCTGGGCAGACTTCTCCATCAGGTCCAGCGCCATGCGCGAGGCGATGATCTTGTTTTCAACCACTTCTGTGCCTACCAGCTCGAGTGCCGCATCCAACGGCAGCGATGCCTTGCGGGTGTCTGGCAGCAAGGCCTTTTGCCAGGCTTGCACCGTGGCATCGCGCCAGCCGTGCTGGCAGCGCTGGAAGGCCATCCAGGCATCACGCCGGGTTTGCATCTCGCGCGAGGGAGCGGCCTCGCTCATCAGGCTGGTCAGGCGCTCCTGCACCGCAGGCAGCAACAAGACCATGGCATCGGTCGCCAGCTTGACGAGTTGCTGGCGTACCTGTGCCGCCAACTGGGCGGCTTGCCGGGATGCCGGGGCATGGGCCATGCTGTGGTCTCGGTTAGACGGTAGCCCCGGCATTGGGGTCGTTCGGGTCCAGGTCTTTTTTAGCCACGGGACCCTTGACCAGGTCTTCGCGTTGAATGCCCAGCCACATGGCGATGGCGGCGGCCACAAACACCGACGAATAAATGCCAAACAAGATGCCGATGGTCAGTGCCAGCGCAAAGTAGTGCAACGTGGCACCACCAAACAACAGCATCGACAACACCATCATCTGCGTTGAGCCGTGGGTGATGATGGTGCGGCTGATCGTGGAAGTGATGGCGTTGTTGATGATCTCGATGGTGGTCATCTTGCGGTAGCGGCGGAAGTTCTCGCGGATCCGGTCAAAAATCACCACTGATTCGTTGACCGAATAACCCAGCACTGCCAGCACCGCTGCCAGCACCGGCAGCGAAAACTCCCATTGGAAAAAGGCAAAAAAGCCCAGGATGATGATCACGTCGTGCAAGTTGGCGATGATGGCCGCCACGGCGAACTTCCATTCAAAGCGGATCGCCAAGTACAGCATGATGCCGATCACCACCGAAGCGAGTGCCTTGAGGCCATCGGCGGCCAGCTCGTCGCCCACTTGGGGTCCGACAAATTCGGTGCGGCGCATGCTGGCGCTGGCATCAAGCGCCTGCAGCGCTGCCATGACCTGGGTGCTTTGCTGGGCCGAGCTGACCCCTTTTTGTGCTGGCAGGCGAATCAGCACGTCACGCGCCGTGCCAAAGTTCTGCACCTGAACATCGGCAAAGCCCAGTTTGGCGACCACGCCGCGCACGCTGTCAAGGTTGGCTGGTTGGGCGTAGGTGACTTCGAGCAGGGTGCCGCCGGTGAACTCAACCGACAGGTGCAGACCGCGCGAAAACAGGAAGAACACGGCGGCCAGAAAGGTAGCCAGCGACACCAGGTTGAACACCAGCGCATGGCGCATGAACGGGATGTCCCGCTTGATTCGAAAAAACTCCATTTTGACGATTCCTTAATTCAGGCGACGACGCCTATTTGGCCTGCACGGCGCTGTCGGCATCGGGCCGCCAGACGGTGCCAATCGACACGGTCTTGAGACGGTTTTGTCGGCCGTACCACAGGTTGACCAGGCCACGCGAGAAAAATACTCCGGAGAACATGCTGGTCATGATGCCCAGGCAATGCACCACGGCAAAACCGCGCACCGGACCCGAGCCAAACGCCAGCAATGCCAGGCCGGCGATCAGGGTGGTGATGTTGGAGTCAAAAATGGTGGCCCAGGCGCGGTCATAGCCGGTGTGGATGGCGGCCTGTGCCGAGGCCCCATTGCGCAACTCCTCACGGATGCGCTCGTTGATCAGCACGTTGGAGTCAATCGCCATACCCAGCACCAGCGCCATGGCGGCCATGCCCGGCAGCGTCAGGGTGGCCTGCAGCATGGATAGCATGGCCACCAGCAACAACAGGTTGAAGGCCAGCGCGATGCTGGAAAAAATGCCAAACAACATGTAATAAGCGCACATGAAAATCGCCACCGCCACAAAGCCCCAGGTGACGCTCATGAAGCCTTTGGCAATGTTCTCGGCGCCCAGGCTGGGGCCAATGGTGGTTTCCTCAATGATCTCCATCGGTGCCGCCAGGGAGCCCGCGCGCAGCAGCAAGGCGGTGTCGGTGGCTTCCACCACCGTCATGCTGCCGGAAATCTGCACCCGGCCACCGCCAATTTCGGTGCGAATGACTGGCGCGGTGACGACTTCACCCTTGCCCTTTTCGAACAACAGGATGGCCATGCGTTTTCCGACGTTCTCACGCGTGATGTCGCGAAAGATGCGTGTGCCCTTGGCATCGAGGTTCAGGTTGACGGTGGGCTCCTGGGTCTGACTGTCAAAGCCGGGTTGTGCATCGGTGAGGTTTTCCCCAGTCAAAATGACCTGTTTCTTGACGATGACCGAACGGCCATTGCGCTCGGGATAGCGCTCCGAGCCAAATGGCACCATGCCGGTGCCCATCTCGGCAGCGCGTGCCTCGGTGCTTTCATCAACCATGCGCACTTCCAGCGTGGCGGTGCGCCCAAGAATGTCCTTGGCCTTGGCGGTATCTTGCACGCCGGGCAGTTGTACCACGATGCGGTCAAGCCCCTGTTGCTGGATGACCGGTTCGGCCACGCCGAGCTCATTGATCCGGTTGTGCAAGGTGGTGATGTTCTGCTTCAGTGCCTGGTCCTGGATGCGCCGCGCGGCGGCGGGCTGGATTGAGGCGGTGAGCAGGATGTCGGTGCCGCTTGGCGCGTCAACGGCCTGCAAATCGGGAAACTGGTCTTGCAACACTGCCTTGGCGGCTGCCAGTGAGGCCGCGTCGCGCAAACGTACTTCAATGGTTTGCCCGTTGCGACTGATGCCGCCATGGCGCACATTTTTCTCACGCAGGCTGGTGCGAAGGTCGCCCGCAAGCGATTCGGCGCGTTTGCTCAGCGCCGCCTGCATGTCCACCTGCAGCATGAAGTGCACGCCACCGCGCAAGTCAAGCCCAAGGTACATGGGGGCTGCGTGCAGACCACTGAGCCAGGCCGGTGAGCGCGACAACAGGTTCAGCGCCACCACGTAAGACGGGTTGGCTGGATCGGGGATCAGCGCCTTTTGCAGCGTGTCCTTGGTCTTGAGTTGCTCCTCCGGGGTGGTCACGCGCACCTTGATCGATGCACCGTCCAGCGTCACCAGGTCAGGGCTGATGCCGCCCATCTTCAACGCCGCCTCGACCTGGGCCAGCGTGCCCCCATCAATCTTCACCAAGGGTTTGGCCGCCGAGATCTGCACCGCAGGCGATTCACCGAATAAATTGGGCAGGGCGTACAGGCCGCCGACCACCATCGCGATCGCAATGATCACATACTTCCACAACGGGTAACGATTCATGACCGCCCTTTAGACATCAAACGATAAACAGGCTGATCAGCAACCCGCACGGAGACCATTTATTTGAATGTGCCTTTGGGTAAGACCTGCACCACGGCGCTGCGTTGCAGCTGCACCTCAACCCCGGTGGCCACTTCCACGCTAATGAAGCTGTCGCCAATTTTGCTGACCCGGCCCAGCATGCCGCCGCCGGTCACCACCTCATCGCCCTTGGCCAGTGAATCGACCATGGCCTTATGCTCCTTGGCCTTTTTCATTTGGGGGCGGATCATCACAAAATACAGCACGACAAACATCAGCACCAGCGGCAGCATGCCCATCAGCGAAGACTGCAGGTCACCGCCGGCAGCAGCGGCGGGGGCGGTTTGGGCAAAGGCAGAGGAAATGAACACAAAAGGCTCCAGATTTAAAACGGATAAAGTGAACCGTCCGGTTGTTTGAAGAGCAACAGCCAGGCAGAAAACAGACAGTGCGGGATTGTATGCGGCTGATTTGCGGGTGCAATGGCGGCAATTTCAGCGCCACAAAAGGCGCAAGGGCAACCAGCGCCGCAGCAGCTGCCAACTGCGCCACAGCAGCAGACCGCGCTTTCCCCAGACCCAGGCGCGCTTTGGCTTGAGCAGGATCAGCACGAGTGCCGCCAGCGCCACGGTCAAGGGGTGATTCTTCAGCGTCTGCACTGTTCGCTGAAGCGCAGCCAGGGCTGCATCGGTGCGTTGTACCGCGCGTTCAACGGGTGTCAGTTGCTGCCTGAGCTGCACGCGTTGCATGGCAATGCGCTCCAGCAGCCGACCTTGCTGCAAGTACAACTCAGCCAGACGACGGTTCATGGCCAGTCGCTTGCTGAAGTTGCCGCAAGTCTTCCTGTAACGCTGCCAGACTTTGATCAAACAAAGGCGGCTGCTGCGCGCTGCCGCGCCGCATCGTGATGATCAAGTACACACTCAGTGTCGAAAACAGCAGGGCAAAAAACCCCAGCACAAAAATGCGCTGCTCCCACCACAGCAGTACTGCCAAACCCACCAGCAACAGGGCTGCCAGCACCAGGCAGACCAGCAGCGCCACTAGCAGCCACAACTGCGTCAGCAGCTGCTGCTTCTGGATTTGTGCTTCGTTGGCCAGCAGCGCCAACCGGGTTTGCACCATGGTCAGCACATGGCCAGCGATGTTTTTCAGTGCGGCCATCAGGCCAGGCGAGGCCCCCGTTGATGGATTAACCATGAATGCCTGCACGCCACACCGCAGGCATCCATCCAGTCAAGTTAGCGACGGCCAATGAGCACCCCCACCAGCAGCCCGACACCAGCGGCAATACCAATGGCTGTCCAGGGCGATTCGTGGACGTAGGCATCAGTGGCTTTGGCGGCAGCGCGGGTTTTCTCAAGCAGAATTTCTTCGGCGTGGACCAGTCGCACCTTGGCCTCTTGCAGTCGGGTCTGGACGCGGGCCCGCAGGTTGGCCACCTTCTCGCCAGCCTGTTCAGCGGTGGCCGTCAAGACCTCTTCGGCATCGGCGATCACAGTTTTGATGTCGCTAACGAGTTGCTGTTGTGCAGTGATATCGGTTTGTTGTGCGGTTGACATAGTGACCTCTCAGTAAAAAAAACGAACTTAAGAAACACCAGTGAATGCTCTCACGTCAAGGCGTGGACAGCAAGCAAAACCCCATCAAACCCGCATGATATCTGCACCATTTATGCATGTTTTTGGCTTATAGACCTTGATTTATATGTGCTAGCAGCTATATTAAAAATAGCAATGATTGAGCGGTCAAGCTCGGTTCAACGGGTCAGTACCCGGCGCAGCGTGGCCGAAAGCTCTTCAGCGTTGAACTTGGCAATGTAGGCATCGGCACCCACCTTGCGTACGTGTTCCTCGTTGGTGGTTCCGGTCAGTGACGAATGGATCACCACCGGCAGGCCACTAAAGCGCGGGTCTTGCTTGATGTTGCGGGTCAGGGTAAAGCCGTCCATCTCGGGCATTTCCAGGTCCGTCAGCACCAGCGCAATCTTGTCGCGGACAGTTTTGCCTTGCGATTCGGCCTCGGCCGCCATGGCCTTCATACGGTCCCATGCCTCCTGTCCGCTCTTGGTCATGATGAAGGGGACTTCCATGGCTTTCAAGCCCTGCTCGATCATCATGCGTGCCACGGCGGAATCATCCGCCGCCAGCACCACCGTGCCCGCAGGCAAATGCAGCTTGCTGGAGGCTTCTACCTCCACCTGCTGCTGCTGCTCGGGGAACACGTCGCGCAAAATTTGCTCCACATCAAGCACCTGTGCCAGCCGGGTGTTTTCAGCGGCACCATCGAGCCGGGCGATGCTGGTCACCAGGCCACCGCCACGACCTTCCGCTGAGAGCACATGCTTCCACTCAAGGCGCACGATCTCGTTGACCTCTTCAACGGCGAACGCCTGCGTGGTGCGGGCGAATTCGGTGACTAGCAAGATACCCAGGCCCTTGGTCGGGTTGGTGCCGACGATCTGTGGCAAGTTGATCACCGAGATCATCTGGCCACGGATATTGGCCACCCCCATCACCGCAGGCGGCGAGTTCACCATGGCGGTGATTTCGGGCATGACCAGAATTTCGCGTACCTTGAACACATTGATGCCAAACAACTCGCGCTTGTCGGTGCCTGGGGCCTCGCCCAAACGAAACAGCAGCAGTTCAAACATGCTGTTGCCAGTCAGGTTGGTACGCTCGTCAATATCGCGCATGGTAGATTTGTTCATGGCATCTTCTTTGGAAAAAACAAAAATTGGTTCGGGGCAATGGTGAATGGTAACGTCATCCGGGCGCCTTCGGCCACAAGACCCACAGTTGCAGCGGTTGCTTGAGCCGTCCGGCCAGTTCGCCCGCCTGAGCACCCCAGCCGACAAACAAGTCGGCGCGCAAGGCGCCGGTGATGGCGCTGCCGGTGTCTTGCGCCAGCACCAGCCTTTGCAGGGTGGTGCTGCTACCTTGCGAAGCCAGCCAGACCGGCGTGCCGTAGGGAATGCTGTCAGGGTCCACCGCAATCGATCGCCCGGGTGTCAGCGCCACGCCCTGCGCCCCACGGGGGCCAAACCCCGCATCAAAGTCGTCCAGCGGCTCCTCTTTGAAAAACACCACACGCGGGTTTTTCCACAGCAGTTCATTGACTCGCTGGGGGTTCTGTGCCAGCCAGGCGGTGATGCCGGGCCACGATGCATCGCGCAACTCGCCCTGGTCGAGCAGCCAGCGGCCAACGCTCTGATAGGGCTGACCATTGTTGCCAGCGTAGGCCAGGCGCAGCAGGCGCTGCGCGCCGTCGGGTTCGGTCACGCGGACCCGACCAGATCCCTGAATATGTAACACCAGCGCTTGCACCGGGTCGGCCAGATAGACGATCTCCTTGCCGCGCAAGGCGGCTTGCGCCTGGGGCAGGGTGTCGATGTCTTGTCTGGAAAACCAGACTCTCCCTTTGCCAAGGCCGTCCGGTGGCTGGTACAAAGGGATGCCAAACTGGGCGTCTTGCAGGCGGTTGGCGGCAAATTCGGGCTCAAAGTAGCCGGTCAGCAGGCCGGTTGCAGGTGCGTCCTGCAAGGGTTCAACCCGGTACGGTTGTAGCCGCTGCTGCAGCCAGGCGCGCTGGGCTGCGTCGTCGCCGATACTCAGGCGGCGCACCTCCGGGCACAGGGGCGCAAACACCGGGCCGGGGCGTTCGCAGCTTTTGATGAACGCATTCCAGGCTTCGAAGAGCGCATCGGTTTCAAAACCGGGCAGCTCGTTCCACGCAGTGGCGACCCACCGACTTTTGTTGCGCAGCAACACTGGCCCCGTGGCTGCTTCGGGCGGCGCGAGCAGTCGCTCTGGTGCCGTGATGGGTGTCGCAGGTGGCGCGACCGCAGGGGTGCGCACCAAGTCGCGGGGCGGCGTGCTGCAGGCCGCCAGCAGCGCCAGCAGCAGCCCAAGTGTGGCAAGTCGCCATGGTTTCTTGAAAGGTCTCATAAAACGCGGTGCTGCAACGCGGGCAGTCGGCTGCGGCATTCCTCCAACCAAGCCATGTCAAGGTCGGCCACGACCACGCCAGTGCCTTGGTCATGCTCGCCAAGCACCCTGCCCCAGGGGTCAATCAGCATCGCATGGCCCCAGGTACGGCGCTGGTTCTCGTGCAAGCCGCCCTGGGCGGCAGCGGCGACAAAGGCCAGATTTTCAACGGCCCTGGCGCGCAACAGCACCTCCCAGTGGTCTTGCCCGGTGGTGTGGGTAAAGGCCGCTGGCAGCAGCAGCAGGTGGGTACCGGCTGCGGCATAGTGACGGTAGAGCTCGGCAAAGCGCAGGTCATAGCAAACGCTCAGGCCAATGCGCCAGCGGTGGCCATCGCGCGAGGGCAGATCAAAAGTGACAGGCTGCGTGCCGGCTGCCAACACGGCCGCTTCGTCGTAGCGTTCGCGGCCATTGTCAAAGCGGAACAGATGGATCTTGTCGTAGCGTGCCACGCGCTCGCCAGCAGGTGAAAACGCCAAACTGCTGTTAAACACGCGTGCCGCTGCATTGGTCTGCGGCACATCGTCGGTCAGCGGCAGGGTGCCACCGACCAGCCACAGGCCATATTCTTTGGCGCAATCCATCAAAAACTGCTGCACCGGCCCGTGGCCATCGGGCTCAGCGATGGTTTGCTTGTCGCTGTCTTGTTGCCCCATCAGGCAAAAGTACTCGGGCAGAACCGCCAATTCAGCCTGTTGTGCTGCCGCTTGTTGCAACAGATCGCGGGCTTGCAACAGGTTGCGCCCGACCTCTAGACCAGAGACCATTTGTATCACGGCGACTTTCACGGGGGTGTCTCCTGCTTGATTGATGTTGTGGAGGGGGTGAGGGTGCGTTTTGCCGTCTTGCTGACTTGCGGGTCAGACCAGCTGCCATTGACGAGAAATTGCTGGGTGACGGATTCTGTCAGGGGGCGCTGCAGAAAAAGCTGTGCTAGAAACGTGCCGACACCCACCGCAGGATTGATCAGAGTGGCGATCAGTGTGGCGGTACCGGCATTGATTTCAGGGATGACCACCACCTTGAGGTTCTGGGTTTCCTGGGCAATGTCTGCCGTTCCCTCCATCAGCACCACCGCATTGATGCCCTTCATTTGCAAATTGCTGGTGCGCGCCAGCCCTTTTTCCAGCGTGATGTCGCCACGCAAAAAGTCAAACGCAAAGCCTTCGCTGAAAACATCGCGAAAATCGAGCGTCAAGCGTCGCGGCAAGGCCTGTAGACTCAGCACGCCCAGCAGTTTGGCAATACCGGGGTCGGCTTTCAGGAACTGCCCCGACGTGACGTTGACGCTGAACGCCCCGCTCAAGCTTGGGTAATCAATGCTCAGCGGCGAGCCGGCCCAGGCAATCTGGCCCTCCATCTTGCCGCTGGCCCGGCGCACCACGTCTTTCATGCCAAAGCGGCCCAGCAGGCTGCCACCATCGGCAATATCGAGTTTGAAGTTCATCACGCTGCGGCGTTGCTCCGGCGCACCTGTGGCGCGCGCTGCCGATGTGGTGGATGCTTGCGCACCCAAACGCACCCAGTTGCCGCTGGCCCGCAGTGTGGCCTCGGGCACGGTGAGGTTGAACTTGTTGAGCCGCCATTCGGGCACGCCTGCAGTGCCCACCGCCATGCGGTTGATGGCTTCGACTTCGAGTTGGCCCAGTCGTTTGCCCCGCAATTCGAAATCATCAACCACGATGTCGAGCGCAGGAATGCTGGCTGGCTGCGCATCAAACAGGTCCTCAACCTCGCGGGCAGTGCCCGGGGCCAGCGTCAGCCGTGCCAGCCGTGCATAGACCCGGCCAGCACCACTACTTTCTTGTCCATTGGCCGGCGGGCGGTATTCGAGATAACCGTTGAGCTCGGCTGCCTCCATGTTGGCGCGCCAAAGTGCGCCATCGCGCGTGGCCCCAAGCACCACCTTGCTGTACAAACGTTCACCGAAAGTCAGCGCGTCACAGCGCACCGCCAGATGCGTGGGCAACAGCATGGTGCCAAAGTGACTGAACGAGGCCGCCGACCCGCCAGGCTGGGGTGCCGCATCCAGTTGTGCCAGCACATCGGCCCAGGCATCGGCATCGAACTGCGGCAAATTGAAATTGACATGGATGCCCTGTGCGGGCAAGACCACCGATTCCAGTGTGCCAGCGCCAATGCCGATGGCGCCGCGCAGTATTTTGGGCTCAGTGCCGGTCATGTCGCGTTCGAACACCAGGCTGCCCAATCCGCCCAGACTGAGCGACAGGCGATCGTGCAGGGGTGTCTTGCCATTGGCTGAGGCCGTCGCGGGCAACACCATGGTTTGATAGCGCAGCGGCAGCAGCGCTTGTGCAGGCTTGTTCAACGGTGCTGGCAAATGCGCCGCCATGCCCTGCAAATTGCTGTTCACTTGTAACTCCAGTGCGCCCCGACGCAGCCCCAGTGTGGCGGTATAGGCGGCGCTGCCCGTGCCCTGCTGGGCCAACCGCGCCACCAGCCCCAACTCTTTGGCCTGGCGCAGCCCCTCGGCGCTGGCGTTGCCGCTGGCCCGAATGACTGCCGGGTTGGGGCTGTCAGGTCCCCCAAACACCAGGCCGCCGTCCAGTCGGGCATCGCCGCCGAGCAGCCGCACCTGCACCCCGGAGAGCGAAAAGCCGCTGTGCGAGTAGTTCACCACGCCCCTGGCGCGGGTCATTCTGGGTGTCTGTGAACTGATTTGGATGTCATTGCCCGCCAGTGTCACGCTGCCCTGTACCGTGGATTTGGTGAGGTCGGCAATGGGCAGCGCCAGCTTGAGTTTGTAGTCCGCATTGCCGCTGGTGACGGCATCCGACAGCGCCCCGTCCAGCAGCGCCGCCACGGGCGACTGCCGAATCAGCTGCAGCAGTGCGGGCAGCGCCCCTTTGAGGGTGGCATCCACCTTGACTTCGGTGTGGGTCAGGTCGGCAATCAGCACGTTGACCGCAGTTGCCTGCACGGCGGCATCTTCACCGAGCTGGGTGCGGGCATTTTTGACCTGCAGTTGCAGGCCGTCAAACAGCAGTTCGCCGCTGAGCTGGGTCAGTGCCGGCCAGGGCAGATCGCCGGCAGGTTGCAGGCTGCGCGGCACGTAGGCGAGCCGGGCATCCTTGACATCGGCACTGATTTTGAAGCTGCCGCGACGCGGATCGGTGGCTGGCATGTCGGCAATGTCGCCCTTGATCAGAAATTGCACATTGCTGGCGCTGCCACCCTGTACCGCCTCACGCACATAGTCTCGCGCCTGCGGGTCGATGACCAGCGGCAGGTAGCGATAGACGCGCCGGCCATCGGCGCGACTCAGCTTGGCCTGCAAATCCAGCAGCCCAGGATAGCGGCTGTGTGAAGGAGATTTTTTCGGATCACTGGTTTGCCACTTGACAATCGCCTCGCCTTGCGCATCGGCATTGGCGAATTTGACATTGGTCAACTCGAACGCGATGTTGTCGCCCGACTTCTGCCATTGGGCACTGGCGGACAGTTGGTCAATCGGGATCAAGCCCTCGTGAAAGACTGCTGGCACGTCGATGCTGCCGTGACTGATCTCCAGGCTGGCGCGCCCGCTTTGCTGATTCAGATCAAAACTTGCATTGAGCCCGCGCACACCGGGTGTGGTGGCCACAGCAGCCAGCTCAAACTGGCTCAAGCGCCCTTTGGCGTTGTAACTGACGGGTGCATCGGGAGCGCCTGACCAGACGGCTGTGAGGGTATCGACGCGGCCTTTGGGCGCATGGCGCAGCAGTTGTTCGCGCAGGCCGGCCTGCAGCGGCAGGCTGTGGGCGATCTGTGCCAGTGCCGCCAGATCGAGTTGGTCGGCCTGCAGCTCGGTTTGAGCCATGGCCTTGTCGTGGGCATTTGTATGCGCGACGCGTACATTGCCACCCGGCCAGTGCGTACCTTGTGCGGTGTCAAAGGCCAATGATTCGGTTGCCACTTCAAAGCCATGTTCCAGCACGCCACCCCGGACCCGTCCTTGCAACTGCTGCAGCGCCAACGGTGGCAAGCCGGTCGCCAATGTGATGGACACCTCGGATAAGGCCATGTCGGTGGTGACGCCGGTGACCCGTCCCTTGCTGATCGCCAGCCAGGATCGCAGCGCGCCCTTGCCCTGGCTGAGCGCAACGCCTGGATCGGCATGGCGGCCCAGTTCTGACAGGTCAACCTGTTTGAAGTCAGCAAAAACCTGTCCGCTCCAGCTTCGCCATTGGCCGTTTTGTCGTGACAGCAGCGGCTGCATGAAGCGCGCCTGCACGCCAAAACGCTCGCCCCAGCCAGGCGGGGGTGTCGCATCGACACGCATGTCGTGATGCCGCCCCAGATTGCGCAGCACGATGTCCACTTGTTGCAGCACCACCGGCTCGACCTGGCGCTGCTCGTCGGTCCAGCGCAGCGTGCCGTCATGAATGACCAGTTCGATTTGCGAAAAAAACCAGTCCATGGCCCCGCTGTCAGCCCCCGATTTGACAGAAAAATCCAGGCCGGCGACAAGGATGCGGCCATCAGCACCGCGCCGGATATCAAGTTTGGGTTGATCAATATAAAGTTGTTCAAAGCCGAGCCGCCACAGCGAACGCGGCGACAGCGTCACCACCACCCGTGGCAAGCTCAGGGCCACGCGGCCGTGAGCATCAAACAAGTTCACACCGGACAACTCGAAAGTTGGTATCACTCCGTCAGATCGGGCGGTGACTGATCCGACCCGCACGGGTACCCCCATTGCCTGCGTGGCCCGCGCTTCAAGCTGCGGACGAAACCCGTCGATTCGCGGCACAATGAGCCAGTGAATTGCTCCCCAAACCATGCCAAACAACAGCCAGGCCAGTGCTACCAACCCCAACAGCCAGCGGGTCAGGCCAGACCAGGTTTTCAGCAGCGTGGAAGAGAAGGGCGACACATCGTTTGGAAAAAAATTTGCAGACCAGAATTATGACCCGCCCCCCAATGGCCCTTCACTCCCGCTTTGCCCAGCGCGTACGCCGTCGTTTCGATGCCCAGTTGCACTTGTTGCCCGAGGGCCTGCCCACGCCGGGGCATCTGGCAACGGTCTTTGAGGCGCTCAAACGCAGTGGCAGTGATACCGCCAGCGCGCTGCGCATCACGCGTGCGCTGGTGCTGGAGCGTCTGCTGTGCCTGGACTGCGAGCAGGACACACCGTTGTCGCAAGTGACCAAGGCCATGACCGACCTGGCCGAGTTCGCCATCAACCAGGCGCAGGGCGAAGTGTTGGCTGCGCTCGACAAGGTGCACGGCATGCCGCTGACCCCGCAGGGCCAGCGCGCGCAGCTGTGGGTGGTGGGCATGGGCAAGCTCGGAGCGCGCGAGCTCAATGTGTCGAGCGACATCGACCTGATCTATGTTTATGACGAAGATGGGGACACTGCTGGCGACGCGCTGGGCCGTGGCCGCCTGAGCAACCACGAGTACTTTGCCAAGGCGGTGCGCGCCATTTACGCGCTGGTGGGCGATGCCACCGAATACGGTTTTGTGTTTCGCGTCGATCTGGCGCTGCGCCCCAACGGCAACTCCGGACCGGTGGCCTTGTCGCTGGACGCGCTGGAAGAATACCTGCATGTGCAGGGCCGTGAGTGGGAACGCTTTGCCTGGCTCAAAAGCCGGGTGATTGCGCCGCGCGCCAGCATCGACAGCGGTGCTGCGCGGGCGCTAGGCAAGGTGGTGATGCCGTTTGTGTTTCGGCGCTATCTGGATTACAGCGTGTTTGATTCACTGCGCTTGCTGCACCGGCAAATTCGGGACCACGCGGCCAAACGAAGTGCTGGCCGGCCCGAGCGCGCCAACGATGTGAAACTGTCGCGCGGGGGCATCCGCGAGATCGAATTCATCGTGCAATTGTTGCAAGTGGTGCGCGGTGGCCAGTTCCCGGAATTGCGCACCCGGCCCACCCTGAAGGCGTTGCCCCGGTTGGTCAAGGCCGGCCTGATGACCTCCGACACCGCGCAGGCGTTGGCGCAGGCTTATGAGTTTTTGCGCCGGGTTGAGCACCGCATTCAATACCTGGACGACCAGCAAACCCATTTGTTGCCCACGCAAGACGCCGACCTGGGGTGGATTGCCGCCACCATGCGCTTTGACACGGTAGCGCAGTTGCTCAATCAGCTCGACGTGCACCGTGAGGTGGTGGCGCAAGAATTTGACAAACTGCTTGGCGGTGCCGAGCCTGGATGCAAAGCGTGTCAGAACGGCAAGCCCGCTGTGGTGGTGGGTGGCATGGACGAGCTGCTGCCGCAGTTGGGCGCGTTGTTTCGCCAGCGCCTTGAGGCGTGGCGCGAACACCCCCGGGTGCTGGCGCTGCGAGATGAAGCGCGCACCCGGCTGATGCGGCTGCTGTCGCGCACCGCACATTGGGTGAGCGAGGGGCGCGTCAGCGAGGCGGCGGCGGTAGGGCTGGTGGACTGGATGGAGCCACTGTTGCGCCGCGAAAGCTATCTGGCGCTGTTGCTGGAGCGCCCCAACGTGCACGAACGCTTGTTGCGGCTGCTTGGTGCGGCGCGCTGGCCGGCGCGCTATTTGCTGCTGCACCCCGGTGTGATCGATGAACTGGCCGCCTCGGACATGTTGCAGGAGCGTTTTGATGCCGCTGGCTTTGAAGCCGAACTGGAGCACCGGCGTGAGACCCTGCAAAACGCCCATGAAGACGATGATGAGGCCCTGCTGAACCTGCTGCGCCGGGCCCACCATGCCGAGGTATTTCGCACCCTGGCGCGTGATATTGAGGGCCGGTTGACGGTCGAGCAGGTTGCGGACGACCTCAGTGCGCTGGCCGATGCGGTGCTGCGCGTCACCACCCGCTGGTGCTGGAGTCGCCTCAAGAAAACCCACCGCGCGCAACCGCAGTTTGGCATCATTGCCTATGGCAAACTGGGCGGTAAAGAGTTGGGTTATGGCAGTGACCTCGACCTGGTGTTTGTTTTTGACGACGACGATGAGCGCGCCCCGGAGGTCTATGCCAACCTGGTGCGCAAGCTGATCAACTGGCTGACGGTCAAAACGGGTGAAGGTGACTTGTATGAAATTGACACCGCGTTGCGCCCCAATGGCAATGCCGGGCTGCTGATCACCAGTTTCAACGCCTATGCCAACTACCAGCAGCAACGTGGCTCGAACGCCGCCTGGACCTGGGAACATCAGGCCATGACGCGGGCGCGCTGTGTGCTGGGCGATGCGTCGTTGTATGCGCGCTTTGACGCGGTGCGCAAGTCGGTGATCACCGCAGCGCGCAACGTGGATGAGCTGCGCGCCGAAATCAGCGCCATGCGCGAGCGTGTGGGTCATGCGCACCCGCCGCAGGGCGACAAGTTTGATCTCAAGTACAGCCCGGGTGGCATGGTGGATGCCGAGTTTGTGATGCAATTTCTGGTGCTGTCGCAGTCTGGCGCACACCCGGAACTGCTGGCCAATGCGGGTAACATCGCTTTACTGGAGCGTGCTGAAGCGCTGGGATTGCTGCCAGCGGGTGTCGGCCATGCGGCAGCCAGCGCTTACCGTTCGATGCGTCAGGTGCAGCACCATGCCCGTCTCAATGAAACCTCGTCGCAGGTGACTGCCGATGAACTGCAGGCTGAGCGTCAGGCGGTGCAAACCCTTTGGCGCACGGTTTTCATGGGGGTATGAGCCCGGGCTTGGTCGCTCATTGACCGTGTCTCTTCTACACTTCGACTCCACAATGGGCTGCGCTGCGTCGATGCAACTGCCGCGTTTGCGGCGGTCTCTGGGCGGCACGGCCAATTTACCTTTTTTACCTGCTCCATTCCAAAAATGCTGAAATTCTTGCCCATCAAACTTGTCTTGCTATCGTCCATTTTGTTGCTGGGGGCCTGCGGGGACAAGGTCAAGGATACCCATCCACAACAACTGGTCACCCAACGGCAGGCCGTTTTCAAGAAGATGACCAAAACGCTCGAACCCATGGGCCTGGTAGCGCGTGAACGTGAAAGCTATATCAAGGTTCAATTCCAGGCGCAGGCGCTGGAACTGCAAGAGCTGGCGGGCCAGCCCTGGGCCTTTTTCACCGCTGATGGCAACTACCCGCCCACCCGTGCCAAGCCAGAAGTCTGGCAAAAAGCCGCTGAATTCAAACAAGCGCAAGACAGCTTCCTGGGCCGGGTGGATCAACTGGTCAAGGTGTCAGGCAGTGCCGACCAAGTGGCCATCCGCAGCGCCGTGGATGGGGTGGAGAAAAGCTGCAAAAGCTGTCATGAGCAGTTTCGCAACGAACGCTAACGCTGAGTCGGATCGCCGCAACGGCGCTGTTCGCGCTGGATAATGGACCAGCGTGGGTCTTGACGGTGCGTGTTAACGTTAACGAACAATCAGCACGGGCACCTTGCAGCCTGCCAGCACTTCGGTCGCCACCGAACCTACCACCAGATTGATCAGGGCACTGTGACCGTGCGAACCCATCACGACCAGATCAAACTTGCCTTCGATGGCTAATTTGCTGATCAACTCGCCGGGTTTGCCGATCTTCCAGTGGCACTGCGGCGTGATGCCGTGTCGCTCCAGGTATTTGGTGACGGGTTGCATGACCCGCTGGCCCTCATCTTCGTAGTATTTCTTCACCAGATTCTTGCCCAGGGCCGTGCGCGCCTGCGACGGCAGCCCCAGCTGGGCGGTAAAGGCGGTGTATTCGTTCTTGGCAGAATACATGTCGTGTGCTGCCAGATAGGCCAGCATTTTCTTGGTGTAAGAACTACCGTCAACAGCAAGCAAGACTTTCATGGGTGGACTCCTAAAACGACCTTGCAGTTTACCCAAGCAGCGGTGGCCTGGTTTGTTTGGGTTGGCGCAACAGTCACCCTATCCCCCAAATGGGGGATAGACACTGGCCCGACAGTGGATAAAAATACCAAGTCTCACTTTCTGAATGCCTGTTTTTTTCTGGGCGAGCCGGGCACCTTTCGTTGTACTTCAGACCCAAAATTCCAAAAAGATGAAGCCCCCATGATCGAGCAAACACTTGCGTTGCAGGAAGCCAACCAGCGGCTACAAGCCATCTTGCAACATTTACCGCAAATGGTGTGGGTCAAAGACCTGGCTGGCGCGTATGTGGCCTGTAATCCGAGCTTTGAAGCATTCCTTGGCGTGCCCGAGGCCGAGTTGCTCGGCAAAACCGACTTTGATTTTTTCCCCGCCGAGGTGGCGCAGGGCTACCGCGCCACGGACCAGGGTTGTCACGAGCCACTGGTGCTGGAAATGTGGCTTGGATCAGCGCGTGGGAACCACCATGCGCTGGTCGAGGTCACCAAGACCGCTTTGCGCGATGCACAGGGGCAGGTCAATGGCGTGCTGTGCATTGGCCGCGACATCACCCAGCAGCGGCAACTGGCTGCCTTTGAGAAGTTTCGCAGTGACATCCTGGAATTGATGGCGCTTCGCGCCGCGCTGACCGATGTGCTGGGTGCGCTGGCGCACGGACTGACCAATCTGCAACCCCAACTGCACTGCGCCATCATGCTGACCGATGCGGATGGGCGGCACCTGCATGTGGCGGTGGCATCCCGGCTACCTGATTTTTTTGTCGAGGCGGTGGACGGACTGACTATTGGCATGGGCAATGGCGGCTGCGCCACCGCTGCGCACACCGGCGAACCGGTCATTGTGGCCAACATTGCGCAGCATCCGTATTGGCAGAATTACCGGGAACTGGCAAGCCGAGCTGGCCTGGGGGCTTGCTGGTCGCAGCCCGTATTCGACCGCGATCAGCGTGTCAAGGGCGTGTTTTCGGTTTATCACAGCCATGCCCACATGCCTTCTGATGCCGACATCACCTTGCTGGAGCAATTGGCCAAACTGGTCAGCATTGCGCTGGAGCAGCAGCAGGCTGCCAGCCAATTAGAGGACAGCGAGGCACGTTTTCGCACCTTGGCCGAGCGCACACCAGAGGCCATTTTGGTGCACCGGGACACCACCATTTTGTATGTCAATCCGGCGGCCGTGCGGCTGTTTGGTGCCAGCCGGCCAGAGCAACTGGTCGGCACTTCCACGGTTGACCTGGTTCACCCGGATTTTGTCGAACAGCAGCTGACCCGTCTGGACGGCATTGTGCAGGGGCAAGCCTTGCTGCCGTTTGTCGAGTCGCGCTTTGTGCGGCTCGACGGCGTGGTGATCGATGTTGAGGTGCAGGGCACCCGTATTGTCTATGCTGGTCAAGATGCGATCCATGTCGCGGTGCGCGATGTCAGCATGCGCAAGAAGGCCGAGCAGCAGCAAAAGCTCGCCGCCAATGTGTTCAGTCACGCCCGTGAAGGGATCTTGATCACCGATGCGCAGCGCAACATCATTGATGTCAACGCCGCCTTTACCCGCATCACCGGCTACGCGCGTGCCGAAGTGCTGGGGCGCAACCCGAGCCTGATGCGCTCCGGGCGGCACGACGCGGCGTTTTATGCCGATATGTGGCACAGCCTGACCACCCAGGACTATTGGGAGGGTGAATTCTGGAACCGGCGCAAGTCGGGGGCGCTGTACGTGCAGCAGCAGCACATCAGCGTGGTGCGCGATGCGCGTGGCGAGGTGGCGCAGTTTGTGGCGCTGTTTACCGACATCACGCAGCGCAAGGAACAAGAGCAGCGTTTGCAGCAGTTGGCGCATTTTGATGCCTTGACCGGCCTGCCCAATCGCGCCCTCAAGGCCGACCGGCTGCAGCAGGCCATGTCGCAGGCGCAGCGGCGTGGTCAACGCTTGGCGCTGGCGTTCATTGACCTCGACGGCTTCAAGATGATCAACGATGCCTACGGTCACGCCGCTGGCGACCACATGCTGGTGTCGCTGGCGCAGCGCATGAAGCTGGTGCTGCGCGAAGGCGATACGCTGGCGCGCATTGGCGGCGATGAGTTTGCGGCCATCATCGTTGACCTGGACCAGGACAACGATTGTGAGCCGCTGCTGCAGCGCTTGCTCGACGCTGCCAGCCAGCCGGTGCTGTTTGGTGAGTCGTTATTGCGCGTGTCAGCCAGCATCGGAGTGACGTTTTATCCGCAGGCACAGGAACTGGCCGGCGAACAGCTGTTGCGCCAGGCCGATCAGGCGATGTACCTGGCCAAGCTGGCCGGGAAAAACCAGTATCGCAGTTTTGACCTCTAGCCTTGACCTGCCCACAGCGCCCGCATGCTGCGCTATGACTTGCGGCAAGCCGGATGGGCGTCGCCAGTGCGCCCGATGAGCACTGGTGACAGGCTGGGTGCGGCATCACTGACCTGAATCAGCGCCAGCAAGCTGTGCTGGGCGCGGTCAGCGCTGGCGGTATCGGCAGCATGGATGACGGCCAGCGGCTCGCCGCATTGCACGATTTGCCCGACCTGGGCAAATTGGCTCAAACCAACGCCGGGGTTGATGCTGTCGCTGGCCTGGCGCCTGCCGCCACCGAGTTCCACCACCGCCAGGCCGATGTCGCGCGTGGCCATGGCGCTGACCCAGCCGCTGCGCGGTGCTGGCACCACGCGCTGCACTGGCGCGCCGGGCAGGTAGTGGTCAGGTCGCTCGGTAAAGTCGGTCGGGCCGCCCAACGCTGCCACCATGCGTGAAAACTGCTCCAATGCCCGTCCACTGGCCAAAGCATGATCCACTTTTTGTAGCGCATCGGCCTCACTGCTGGCCAGACCACCCATTTGCAGCAGTTCGGCGCTGAGGGTTCGGGTGACCAGCAGCAGGCGTGGCTCAGTGCAGCGACCACGCAAAAATTCAAGCGCTTCGAGCACCTCCAGCGCGTTGCCGCAGGACTGGCCCAGCACCTGGTTCATGTCAGTCAGCCAGGCGGTGGTGGGCAGACCGGCCTGTGTGGCCACAGCCACCAGCGATTCGGCCAGCGCCGTGGCCATGGCGGGTGAGTTGGCAAAGGCGCCGTTGCCGACCTTCACGTCCATCACCAGTCCGTGCAGCCCGGCAGCGAGTTTTTTGGACAGGATGCTGGCGGTGATCAGCGGCACCGATTCCACGGTGGCGGTCACGTCGCGGATGGCGTACAGCCGGCGGTCGGCCGGGGCCAGGTCGGCGGTCTGGCCAATGATGGCGCAGCCAGCAGTCTGCAGCGCCTGCTGCAGTGTGCACAGGTCGGGGGCGCATTGGTAGCCGGGAATGCAGCCCAGCTTGTCGAGCGTGCCGCCGGTGTGGCCCAAACCCCGTCCTGAAATCATGGGCACCACGCCACCGCAGGCGGCGACGATGGGAGCCAGCATCAGGCTGACCTTGTCGCCGACACCGCCGGTGGAGTGCTTGTCCAGAATGGGCCCGTGCAAGCTGGCGTGGGCCCAGTTCATCACCCGCCCGGAGTGCGTCATGGCCTGCGTCAGGTGGACGGTCTCACTGCGGCTCATGCCTTGCAGAAACATGGCCATGGCCAGTCGATATGGGCACGCTCAAGCGCTTGGCCGTCGCGTTTGAGGCGGATGATTTCCTGTGCAAGCATGGTCTGGCGGCGCTCAATAAAGCCCGGTGGGCGTCGCCGCTGGCGTGCTGCTGCCGGCCAGAACGGCTTCAATGGCGTCTAGCAGGCTGCTCGCACCAATGCGAAAGCGCTGGGGTCCAAGCGTTGCAGCCCCCAGGTATTGCCTCACCAGTGCTGCGTAAACAATAGCTTCCTGCACTGTCCTGATGCCGCCTGAAGCCTTGAAACCTACATGATTTCTGGCTGCCGGGCTGGCGGCGATGGTGGCCAGCATGATCTGCGCGGCCTCAGGCGTGGCGTTCACTGGCGTTTTGCCGGTGCTGGTTTTCAGGAAGTCAGCGCCAGCCTGCAACGCCAGCGTGCTGGCCCGCGCCATCAGCGCCGGGGTCTTGAGCTCGCCGGTTTCCAGGATCACCTTGAGCCGCAGGTCCGGGCAGACCTGCCGCACCGCGCCCAGCAGGGCGGCCACCGTGGCCTCGTCGCCGGCCATCAGTGCGCGGTAGGGCAGCACCACATCCACCTCTTGCGCGCCAGCCTGCACGATGGCCAGGGTGTCGGCCACCGCCGCGCCGATGTCGCTATGGCCGTGTGGAAAGTTGGCCACCGCTGCCACGCTGATGTGACTGGGCAACTGCGCACGCGCAAACGCCGCCAGCCGTGGCCACACGCACACGGCAGCCACCGGGCCTGCAGGGCCGTTGGCGCGCTGGCAGAGTCTGGCAATGTCGGCCTCGGTGTCATCGGGGTTGAGGCTGGTGAGGTCCAGGCAGGCCAGTGCCAGGCGGGCGCTGCGTGGCAAGTCATGCGGCCAGTCGGCATTGGTCAGGGTGTCTGGCGTTTTCATGGGGCTGATTCGGGTAAAAATAAGTTCTCTGATGACCGCACCCCGCTCACTCAAGCGTGGCGATGATGTGGGCCAGCAGGCGACTGGCCAGCACGCTGCCGGTCTGCGCCTGGCTCAGGGTATGGGCGTGGCTGAGTGACTCGGCGGACAGGCCGGCCCCCAGGTTGGTGATGAATGACAGCGCCAGCACGCGCATACCCAGATGCCGCGCCAGAATGGTTTCGGGCACCGTGCTCATGCCCACCGCGTCGGCCCCGAGCCGTTGCGCCATGCGGATTTCGGCCGGGGTTTCGAATTGGGGTCCAAAAAACCAGGCGTAAACACCTTCAAACAGCACGCGGCCCTGTGCCTGCGCCACTCGCAGGGCGTGTGCGCGCAAGGCGGGGTCGTAGGCATCGACCATGTTGACAAAGCGCTCGTTGCCCACCGTCCCCACCAGGGGCGAGCGCTGTGGCAGGTTGAGGTGGTCGCAAAGCAGCATCAGGCTCTGCGCCGGCATGTCGGCGCGCACGCTGCCGGCGGCGTTGGTTTGCACCAGCGTGTGGCAGCCCAGTTGCTTGAGGACTTGCAGGGGTATCGCCATGCCGTCCACCGCACCCGACTCGTAGCCATGTTGACGCCCGCTCATCACCGCCACCGCCTGTTGCCCGAGTCGCCCCAACCACAGGGTGGCACTGTGCCCGGCCACGCCGGGTTGTGCAAAACCAGGCAGCTCGGTGTAGGCAATCTGCACCGCATCGCTCAAGTGCCCGGTCAGACCGCCCCAGCCGGAGCCCAGCACCACGGCTATGCGTGGCTGGATCTGGGGTGCCCGCTGCACAATGGTGTTGCAGGTATCGTTGAGGTTCATGGCGCAGCGGCCGCTGCGCGCGGCGGCAGGTGATCCGGGCCAAAGCTGTCAGGCAGCAAGGCTTGCAGCGTGTAACTGGGCCCGATCGCCACTTCGTTGGCGCTGATGATGCGCAAATCGGGGCTGCCAAATTCACGCAACTTTTGTCGGCAACCGCCGCATGGGGTAATCCAGCCGGCAGCGGCTTCGCCACCGCTGCCCACCACCAACACGGCCAGCGCGCGCGTGCTGCCGGCCAGCACCATGGCAGCCAGCGCAGCCGCTTCGGCGCACAGTCCTTCAGGGTAGGCGGCGTTTTCGACATTGCAGCCCGCATGGATACGACCCTGGTCGTCCAGCACGGCAGCACCGACACGGTAGCCGGAATACGGTGCGTAGGCTTGGGCGCGCGCCTGGCGCGCGATGGCCAACATATCCTGTTGGCGGTCTGGGTCATGATGAAGGGTGGGCATGGGGCTGCACTGTAACGTGAACTGGCGCACTTTTTGGGCATCCACAACGCAGCATCGACAGCCTCAGCCTTGCCGTGGCGGGTGAGACCCACGAGGGCTGTTGCACAGCGCGCACAAAAAATGACGGGTGCTGCGTCACAATGACAGCATGCGTGAATCGATATTTTCTGTGCAAGGGCTGTTCAAGCGCTATGGCGATGCCACGGCGGTCAGCGACCTGTCGTTTGACATTGCGCCGGGCGAATGCCTGGGCGTGATCGGCCCCAACGGGGCTGGCAAAACCACCACCATCCGCATGTGCCTGGGGCTGACCGTGCCCAACGCCGGCAGCGTGACGGCGTTTGGCCTGCACATGCCGCAAGACGCGCTGGCCATCAAGGCGCAGCTCGGCGTGGTCAGCCAGATGGACACGCTGGACCCCGACTTCAGTTGCGCCGAAAACCTGCTGGTGTATGGCCGCTACTTTGGACTGAGTGACGCGCAAATCCGCGCACGCATTCCTTCGCTGCTTGAATTTGCCAGTCTGAGCGCCAAGGCCAACGCCAAACCCGGCGAGTTGTCGGGCGGCATGAAGCGCCGCCTGAGCCTGGCGCGCGCGCTGGTCAATGACCCCCGGCTGCTGCTGCTCGATGAGCCCACCACCGGCCTGGACCCGCAGGCGCGCCATCTGATGTGGGAGCGGCTGCAACTGCTGCTGCAGCAAGGCAAGTCGATCTTGCTGACCACCCATTTCATGGACGAGGCCGAGCGGCTGTGCCACCGGCTGCTGGTGGTTGACCACGGCAAAAAGATTGCCGAAGGCGCGCCGCGTGACCTGATCCGCCAGCATCTGGAGCCCGATGTGGTCGAGGTGTATGGCACCGGCGCGCTGGCACTGGTGCATTCGCCACTCAAAGCCATGGCGGCGCGCGTCGAGGTCAGTGGCGAAACCGTGTTTTTCTATACCAGCGAGGCGCGTCCGTTGCTGGCGGCGCTGGAGCAGCACCACGCGCTGCGCACGCTGCACCGGCCCGCCAACCTGGAAGACTTGTTCCTCAAGCTCACCGGCCGGCAAATTCGCGAAGATGCTTGACACTATGAACAATATAGCTAACACCGCAGGTGGTATAACGGTTGCAGGCCAAAAAAGTCCTTCAATCTGGCGCGCACCCGAACTCTCCTTGCGCTGGTGGCCGGTGTTTCTGCGCAACCTGCTGGTGTGGCGCAAGCTGGCTATTCCCAGCCTGGTGGGCAATATTGCCGAGCCGCTGATGTGGCTGGTGGCCTTTGGCTACGGCATGGGCGCGCTGGTGGGCAAGGTCAAGGTCGATGGGGTCGAGGTGCCCTACATCCTGTTTTTGGCCAGCGGCAGCATCTGCATGAGCGCCATGAACGCCGCCAGTTTTGAGGCCTTGTACTCGGCATTCTCAAGAATGCATGTGCAAAAAACCTGGGACGGCATCATGAACGCGCCGGTCAATCTGGACAACATCGTGCTTGCTGAAATGCTGTGGGCAGCGTTCAAGTCGCTGTTTACCGTGACCGCCATTCTGGGCGTGATGCTGGGGCTGGGCATCAGCTACAGCCCGAAGCTGCTGGTGGCCTGGCCGGTGCTGCTGGGGGTGGGCATCACCTTCAGTTGCGTGGCACTGATTTTCAACGCGCTGGCCAATGGCTACGACTTTTTCACCTATTACTTCACGCTGTTTCTCACCCCCATGATGTTTCTGAGCGGCATTTTCTTCCCGCTGGAACAACTGCCGCCGCTGGTGCGCGCCATTTCGCAGTGGCTGCCGCTGACCAATGCCGTCGCGCTGGTGCGCCCACTGTTTATGGACCAGTGGCCAGCCGACTGGCTGCGGCCGCTGCTGGTGCTGGCGCTGTTTACCGTGGGCGGCTTCTGGATTGCCCTGGCACTGACGCGCAAGCGCTTTCAGGGCTGATTTGATATTTTTGTTATAGCTGTATGCACATACCCCATAAGGGCTAGAGCATGATTTATTATAAATATCTGGACTGCCGCGCAGCGTGTCTGCCCGGCAAACCGCATTACGGCAACTGGCAAACTCGAGCGTTCATGAACTGATTCAATGAGAAAAAGGTGTTTGGCTTAACCATCCGGAGGTTTTCATCATGCTGATCCACTGGCTGCGCCTGGCGCGCAAACCCTGGTTGCCATCGTTTGGCGCGCTGGCGTTGGTGCTGCTGCTCAGCGCTTGCGGTGGTGGCGGTAGCGGTGGCACAGAGCATGTGTCGCCTACCCCACAGCCGCAGCCGCAGCCACAACCGCTGCCGGTCAACGTCAGCGGGCAAGGTGAATTCAAGGAAGCGGTGTTGCTCAGAACCCTGTCAGCCAGTGACATTGCCGCTGCGCTGGCGGCAGCCGACAACACGGCGTTTGTCGCTAGCCCCAAATACCCGGTGCAGGCGTGGCGGCTCAACTACCAGACCCTTGATGGCCAGGGGCAGCTGATTCTGGCCTCGGCGCTGGCGGTGTTGCCGCAAAAACCCGCAGGTGCCAGCAGCCCGGTGCTGAGTTACCAGCACCCCACGCTCAAGCACCAGAGCGAAGCGCCCAGCAACCTTGAAACCCTGGCCAGCCCGGAACTGCTGCTGGCCAGCCAGGGCTACATCGTGCTGTCGGCCGATTACGTGGGCTACGGAGTCTCCAAAGCCGCCAGTCACCCCTACCTGCTGGCTGCGCCCTCGGCAGCAGCGGTGACCGACATGTTGACGGCAGCCAGCTACTGGCGGCAGACGCAAAACTTTGCCGACAACGGGCAACTGTTTCTGACCGGCTACTCAGAAGGGGGCTATGTCACGATGGCAGCGCATCGTGCGTTGCAGGCTGGCAACGCGGTGCAGCGCGGGCAAATCGTCAGTGCAGTGGTGGGTGCTGGCCCGTACGACGTGGGCCTGACGTTTGACGAGGCGCTGAAGATCATCCGCCACGACAACCCGCTGATTGGTGCCTTGCTGCAGCCGGGGCTGTTGCGCTATCTGGGTGACTCTGACCGGGCCTGGGTGAGCAACGAGTTGGTCAAGGCTTTGCTGGGCAGCAGTGCCGATGTGCGCTTCATGGTCACCGCGTTCGACAACTTTCTGGCTGACGACCAGGCTGCGCTGGCGGCGCAAAGCAACGTCAATGACTGGCTGCCGCAGCGCCCGCTGGCCCTGTTCCATGGCCGCGATGACCAGACCGTGTCGTACCTGAACGCGAGCACCACCTGGCAGCGCATGCACGACAAAGGGGCCGGTGATCTGGTCACGCTGACCGATTGCCAGGTGCAGCCTGCCGATCACGTGGCCTGCGCGCTGCCGTACTGGCAATTCATGCAGACTGTAAACGCCCACCCGATGCCAAATGCGCGCCTGGCCAGGTGGGCATCATTACGGCTGTCGTGCACGAATAAACACCGGCTCAAAGGCATTTTTGCGAATCTCGTCGAGGGTGGGCGAATAACCTGCCCACAGCACCAGCACCGCCCCAGGCAGGTCCAGCCTGCGCTCCAGGCTGCGGCAAAGCGTGTAGCGCTCATCATCCTCCATGTCCGGCAGCTCGACAAACAGCAAGTAACAGCGGCGGTAGGCAAATTCGGCCAGGTTTTTGCGCACCAGCCAGGCGCGCGTCACGGCCTTGTGGCGGGCCAGGTCAGACAGGCATTCGCCCAGCTCAAACTCGTTGAGGTCGTGGCGTGAAATGGACTGGAAAAACGGTGTGTTGGCCATTTCTTCCCAGGCCCGGTCTTCGGCCTCCTGCGCCTGGCGCAGCCGCTCGCGCCACAGCTTGAGCGCTTTGCCGTCGGCATCGGCGGTTGCCAGACCTGGCTCAAGCCAGCGCACCGCCGTGTTGCAGGCCCACCAGCGGTTGGCCAGGCTGTGCTCATACAACTGCTGCAGCGCGTCCATGCGCTGCGCGTGTTCGGCATCGGGCAGGCATGCCACCCAGCCGCGCAGGCCGCCGGCATGACCGGGCGAGAGCTGCAAGGCATGTGCAAAACTGACGCTGGCCTCACGCGGCAAACCCAGCCGCTGCTGCAGCTGGCCCAGTTCGGTCATTTCGTCGGCGTTGTTGCGTGCCTGGCTGGCACTCAGGGCATCGGCGCGCTGGCGCACCCGGCTCAGGTAGGCGTGGTGCAGTTTCCAGTCGGTGGCGTGCGCCTGGCACCATTGTTTGTCAAAGTGCGCCAGCCATTTGGCGCTGCTGGCCAGCACATCCAGCGCCGCCTTGGTTGACCAGGCCGGCAGGGATGGCGCCACCTCCAGCGCTTCCAGCCGGTCGCGCAGCACCGGGTGGGTGTCATCCATGTCACTGATCTGGCGCAAGGCCTGGCGCAGCGCATCACGGGCAAAACCGGCATCCGGTGGCAGTGCCAGCATCCGGCGCATCATGGCAAACGGCCCCATCGGCTGCGCGCTGAGCGCTGCGCCACGCCAGTGCTGTGGCCAGAATTCGGCGTGCAACCAGGCCCCCTTGGTGGCAATTTCAGTGAGTGCTGCCGCAGCCACCGGTGTCCCCAGCAAGCGCCCGGCAATGCGGTCGGCCTCATACTCATCCTGGCGTGCCAGGGCAAAGGTTCTGGCCTGAAAGCGCGGGAAATACCAGCGCAAAAACAGCTGTGTCGCCATCGTCACCAGGCCCTCGTCATGACGCATGTGGTGCTCCAGCAAGGTCCAGCTCAACCGGGTGCGGTAAATCCAGGCGGCAAACTGGCCGTGGTCGCCGCGCAGGTGGCCATATTCATGCGCCAGCACCGCCAGCAGGCGGGTGCGGTCCACCGCCATCAGCAGCGGCAGGCCAACAGTCAGGTAATTGACCGCGCCGCCAAACAGGCCGTAGCGGGGTCGCTGGCTGATGCTGGCGTTGAAGGCATCATCCAGCAACACATGATGAATGGGTGGGCCGTTGATTTTAAGCCCGTCCGGGGCCGGCAGCCGAACCCACAGCGCGCGCAGACTGGCCCACAGCAAGCCGGCAGCCAGCACCAGCAAGATCAGATAGCTGGCCCGAAAACGCGCATGCGCCAGACTGTCAAGCGTCCACCAGGCCAGCCCGATACCCAGCAAAAAACAGCCCACCACCCACAGGTAGCCCAGCGCGGCAAACAGTGCCAGATTGCGCCGGTAGGCCGGGCTGTCGTCGGCACTGGCGTGTTCGCTCAAGCGCACCAGATGAATGAAATCAGCGCGATCCATAGGGCCCCCAGAGTTGGGGAACCATCTTAGCCGACCTTGGTTGCTGGTTGATGTCACACCGATGTGGCGGCGGCCTGCAACAACGGCAAGCCTCCCGGCTGCAAAAACCACGGGCTGCGTTGCCTTTGGGGTCTTGAATATTCAGTGGGTTCACCTCACCTTCAGCACTGAAACCGGTGGTCATAGCCTGCGCCGGTTTTTCATTCCGTTGGCAACTTTTTAAGGAGAACTCAAATGTCAGCCTTGGCAAACCGCAGCTATCTTTTGAACGATTTTTTCCGCGATATTGCCCCCGCTTTTTACGTCCGGCCACTGCATGGCGATCCGCTGCCAACGCCAGCGCAGATCAAGGTGGACGTGAAGGAAAGCAAGGAGGCCTACACCGTGCATGCCGAGTTGCCGGGCGTGCCCAAGGAAGAAATCCAGGTCTCGGTGGACGGCAATCTGGTCACCCTGCAAGCTGAAGTCAAGCAGCAGGACAGCACCGGTGAAAACGACAACGTGTTGCGCAGCGAGCGCTATTTTGGTGCCGTGGCACGCAGCTTTCAGTTGCCGATGGACATCGACCAGGCGCAAGCCAAAGCCAAATTCGAGAATGGCGTGCTGACCCTGACGCTGCCCAAGAAACTGGCGGCCAACGTGGCGCAAAAACTGACCATTGAGTGATCGTGCCGAGCCGCTGCAGGGCGGTGTTTACACCTGCAGTGGCTCTTCCTGCATGGCTTCAATTTGCTCTTGCAGCATTTGCACCTGGCCGCTCCAGTAGTCGCTAGAGCCAAACCAGGGGAAGTTGATGGCAAAGATCGGGTCGTCCCAGCGCCGCGCCAGCCAGGCGCTGTAGTGCAGCAGGCGCAGCGTGCGCAGTGGCTCGATCAGCGCCAGTTCACGCCGATCAAACGGGCGAAACTGCTCGTAACCATCGACCAGCACACCGAGTTGATGGCTGCGCTGCTGGCGGTCGCCGCTGAGCAGCATCCACAGGTCCTGCACCGCCGGCCCCATGCGGGCATCGTCCAGGTCAACAAAATGCGGCCCCGGCAGGCTGCTGGCTGGTGCTTCCAGCGGGGTCCACAAAATGTTGCCGGGGTGGCAGTCGCCGTGCAGGCGCAGGCTGCGGATGCCGGCTTCGGGAAGCAACGCATCCTCGTCCGCCATATTTAAGCTAATTTGGCCTGTAGCCTTTATACCTATTGCGCTGGTAGCTATTAAATCTAGTGCATTAGCCGACGCTTTCTCCCAGCCGGCCTGCACGTCGAGAGGCACTTTGTCGTGCTGCAACAGCCACTCGCGGGAGTCGATGCCAAAGCTTTGCAAGTCGAGCGCCGGTCGCACGGCAAACGGCTGCGCTGCGCCCACCGTGTGGATGCGCGCCAAGAACCGACCCACCCACTCCAGCACCTCGGGATCGTCGAGTTCGGGTGCGCGGCCGCCCCGGCTGGGGCTGACGCTGAAGGCAAAGCCGCCAAAATGGTGCAAGGTGGCACCGCCCACCCGCAGCGGGCCAACCACCGGAATTTCGGCCTCCATCAACTCGCGCGAGAAGGTGTGCTCCTCCAGAATCTGCGCTTCGCTCCAGCGCTCGGGGCGGTAGAACTTGGCCACCACCACGTCGCACTGGTCGATGGGTTCTTCCAGGTGCAATTGATAGACGCGGTTTTCATAGGAACTCAAGGCCAGCTGGCGGCCGTCGCCAAACAGGCCGATGCTGGCCAGCGCGTCCTGCACCACATCGGGTGTCAGCGCCTGGTACGGGTGGCCGCTGGGTGAGGTGAGTTCATGCATTGCTGTTGGCTCGCACTTCTTCAATGCTGGTCAGGCCAGCCAGCACCTTGCCGATACCGTCCTGGCGCAGCGTACGAAACTGCCCGCTCTGAAAAGCCTCGGTCTGAATCAGCTCGGAGCGCGCACCGGTCTGGATCAGCCGGCGCACGCCCGGTGTCACCCGCAGCAGTTCGTGCAGCCCGACCCGCCCCGACAAGCCGCTGCCCATGCAGGCTGGGCAGCCCGGGGCGCGGTAATGGTTGAGCGTGCCCGCCGGGCCGTACAGCGCCAGCCACTGCGCCAACACCTCGTCGCGGCTGGGGCGCAGTTCGGCCGGGAAGGCGTGCAGGTAGTCGGCCAGCAGCTCTTCGACGACATCCGGGCTGGCAGGCTCGACGATCTTGCAGGCCGTGCAAAACCGGCGCGCCAGCCGCTGCGCCAGCACCGCCAGCAGCGAGTCAGCAAAATTGAACGGGTCCATGCCCATGTCCACTAGCCGGGTCACCGTCTCGGCTGCGCTGTTGGTATGCAAGGTGGATAGCACCAAGTGCCCGGTCAGCGAGGCTTCGATGGCAATTTGTGCTGTTTCTGCGTCACGAATTTCGCCCACCATGATGATGTCGGGGTCCGCCCGCAGAAAGGAGCGCAATGCCTTGGCAAAGGTCCAGTCGATCTTTGGGTTGACTTGCACCTGGCGCAGGTCGGGCTGGGTGATTTCAACCGGGTCTTCGGCGGTCCAGATCTTGCGTGACGGGGTGTTGAGGTAACCCAGCACCGAATGCAGCGTGGTGGTTTTGCCCGAGCCGGTGGGCCCGACGCACAACACCATGCCATAGGGGCGGCTCACGGCATCGCGCAACTGCGTGAAGTTGGCGTCGCTCAGGCCGAGTTTGTCCATGGCAATCGGCTTGCTGGAGGCCAGCAGGCGCATCACCACGTCTTCCAGGCCGTTGGCCGTGGGAATGGTGGCAATGCGCAGTTCCAGCCGGGTCTTGGGCGAGAACTTGCTGAAGTCGATCTTGCCGTCCTGCGGTTTGCGCCGCTCCGAAATATCCAGATCGGCCATGATTTTGAGGCGTGCCACCAGCGCCGCGCGGTAGGTGTGCGGCAGCTCCAGGTACGGCGACAAGGCCCCGTCCTTGCGAAAGCGGATGCGCACCTTGGCCTTGCGTGGCTGGCACTCGACATGGATGTCGGAGACGCCACGCGCGTGCGCCTCGACGATCATGGTGTTGATCAGGCGCACCAGCGTGTTGTCAGACTGCTCGATCGGCCGCTCGGTTTGCAGGTCAATCTCGTCGGCCTGGCTTTGCTCCATCGACTCCAGCAGCTCACTGGAGCTGGCTTGCACATCGGTCGGCTTGCCCAGGCCGGGCAGGTCTTCTTCCAGCAGGGTCCCGTGCAGACCGAACTTTTCGTAAGCCTCGCGGATGGTGTGTTGAATCTGCACCTCGTCGCCCAGCGCAGCGATGACGCGGCCCTGCACCATGAATTCGAGCTCGGCGATGGTCTTGGTCTGCGTTGGGTCAACAGCGGCCACCACGGTCAGGCCGTTGCGCGACATCAACGGCATCACGCCCAGCCGCAACGCAGTGAGCATTGAAATTTTCTTCAGCGCATCGGCCTCGATCGGGAACTGCGTCACATCGACCACCGGGTAGCCCATCTTGCGCGCCAGCGCCACGTTGAGTTCGCGCCGCGTCAGAAAGCCCATGTTGACCAGCAATTCGCCCAAAGGCACCGAGCGCTCGGTCTTCTGGCGCTCCAGTGCCTGCTCCAGCTGCACCTGGTCGATGTAGCCCAGCCGCAGCAGCGCCTCGCCGACGCGGATCATCGGCATCTTGGACTGCTGGTCCAGCGCCAGCATCAACTGGTCGGGTTGCACCACGGCGGTGTCCACCAGATAGTCGCCCAGCAGGCGGCTGCGGCGCGCGCGCTGCTCACTGGCGGCCAGATCGACTTGCTGCGCTGTCACGGCGTTGTGCGCCATCAGCACCTGGCCGATGTGGTCGCCCAGGGTCACGCCCACATAGGCATCGCGCGGCACAAAAATGCGCTGCACCGTGCCCTTGTCATCGAGCGGCTTGAAAAGAAACAAGCCGTAGTCAAGTTCGACATAGCCCACGGTGTTGCCCGACAGGGTTTTGCCCTGTTCCAGTTGCAAGTGGTATTCGATGGTGGCGCGGTAGCCGAGGATGTCGGCAAACTGCTCGGAGCTGACCAGTTCCTGCGGGTACAACGGTTTTTTGAGCACGATACGTCGAAACTGCGAAAACGCCAGAGGCACCGGAGTCTTGGACTGCTGGATCTGAATCAGGATGGTCTTTTTGGACAGTGCCACCGCCACCAGCGCACAGCGCCGCAAGGCCCCATTGAGCCCCTCAATCTCGCATTCCAGCGGCTGTTGCAGGCGCTCGCCCTCGCTGTAGATGGCATAGGGTGGCCCAGGCCAGCGAAAACCCTGCGGCTCGGGTGTCTGTGCAATCGACACGTCTTTGGGCAACAGGCTGATCGCCAGATCATCGGCTGGCGTGTTGGGTAATGAAATTGACGAAAACATCAGTGACCCTGCGACAAGTGGACCCCGTATCATGCCTGAAACCTCTGGTCACAGCCAGCTGCCGCAAGCACCCGCCGCATTGGCAGTCCTTGGGACTTCGCTCTAAACCGGCCCGCCGATTTACGTTAACCTGCCATACAGGCACAAGCAAGATTTTTAGAGTGCCCGGAGAACCCCATGTTTGACTACCTCATCATCGGCGGCGGCTCGGCCGGCTGCGTGTTGGCTTCGCGCCTGTCAGAAGACCCCAACATCACCGTGGCGCTCCTCGAAGCCGGGCCGTCCGACCGCAGCGTGCTGATTCAATGCCCGGCGGGCCTCGCGGCCATGGCCAAGTTCAGCCTGTACGGCTGGAACCTCCATACGGTGCCGCAGCCCGGGTTCAATGGTCGCGCGGGCTACCAGCCGCGCGGCAAGGTGCTCGGTGGCTCCAGCTCGATCAACGCCATGATCTATATCCGCGGCCAACGTGCTGACTATGACCATTGGGCGGCTTTGGGCAACCCCGGCTGGGCCTGGGACGACGTGCTGCCTTACTTCAAACGTGCCGAGCACAACGAACGGGGTGCCGATGCCTTGCATGGCACCGGTGGGCCGCTCAATGTGATGGATTTGCGCAGCCCGAACCGCTTTGGCGCGCTGTTCGTGCAGGCCGGTGCGCAAGCCGGCTTCCCGGTCAACCCCGATTTCAACGGGGTCGAGCAGGAAGGGGTAGGGCTGTACCAGGTGACCCACAAGAACGGCGAACGCTGCAGCACCGCCAAGGCGTATCTCAGCCCCCATTTGTCACGTCCGAACCTGCAGGTCTTCACTCAGGCACAAGTCACCCGCGTGCTGCTGGAAAAGAAGCGCGCCGTGGGGGTCGAGTTTGTGCAAGACGGGCTGCTCAAACAGCTTAAATGCCAGCGCGAGGTGGTGCTGTGTGCCGGCGCCATCCAGTCCCCGCAAATCCTGCTGCTCTCAGGCATTGGCCCGCATGCGCACCTGCTGGAATCCGGGATTGCCACCCAGCACCACCTGCCCGGCGTCGGGCAAAACCTGCACGACCACCCCGACATCGTGCAAGTCGTGCATGTGCCCGGGGGCAAGGATTTGTTTGGCCTGTCGGTCAGCGGCGGCCTGAAGACGCTGCAAGGCATGCTGCAGTGGCGCAACCAGCGCAGCGGCATGCTGACCACCAACTTTGCCGAAGCGGGTGGCTTCATCAAGAGTCAACCCGGTGAGGCGACGCCCGATTTGCAGCTGCACTTTGTCATTGGCAAGCTCATCAACCATGGTCGCACGCTGAGCTGGGGTCACGGCTTTTCGTGCCATATGTGCCTGTTGCGCCCCAGAAGTGCTGGCAGCGTCAGGCTGGCGAGCAAGGACCCACTGGCCCTGCCGCTGGTGGACCCCGACTTTTTGAGCGACCGCGACGACATGGAGCGGATGATTCGTGGCTTCAAGCTGATGCGCCACATCCTGGCGCAGCCCGCATTGGCGCAGTTTGGCGGACGCGAACTGGCCGCCACGGCCAGCGCGCAGACAGATTTGCAGATCGAGCAGGTGATTCGCGACTACGGCGACACCATCTACCACCCGGTGGGCAGTTGCCGCATGGGCAGCGGCGACATGGATGTGGTGGATGCACAGTTGCGCGTGCATGGGCTACAAGGCCTGCGCGTGGTGGATGCCTCCATCATGCCGCGTATCGTCAGCGGCAACACCAATGCGCCAGTGATCATGATTGCCGAGAAGGCCGCCGACATGCTGCGCGCAGCGCAGTCAGAAAAAGTTTAAGAAAAATTGGCATCTAGCCCTTACCCAGTAAGCGCTGACAGCTCTATTTAGTGAAGCAATTAGGCGTAGTTACCACGCGCCAATAAAAAACCCACAAGCCATAAGGATTTTGTCAATAAGCTGGGCATAATTATTATCAAACTTAGGGAGTGGTTGATGTTTGCTTATACCTCGCGCCGTCTGTTGACGGCGCTTTTCGCAGCCCTGGCCTTGGGCGGCTGCGCCAACATGAAGAGCCATGACGATCTGACCAACCAGATGCAGACGTCAAAACAGGCCGGCGGCATTCCTGCTGCCATCAAGACACTGGAGGCTTCTGCCACCAGCGAGGATGACAAAAAGGCGCTTCTCTACAACCTGGAGCGTGGCGAGTTGCTCCGGTTGAACCACCAATACACGGAGAGTACTCAGGCGTTTCTGCTGGCTGACAGCAAGGTCAAGGAGTGGGAGGAGGCTGCCAAAACCAATCCGCAAAAACTGCTGGGCACCCTGGGTGCCGCCACCATCAGCGAGCGGCTGAAAGTCTATGAAGGCCAGGATTACGAAAAAGTCTGGCTGACCACCCGGCTGGCGCTCAACCGGGTGGCTGCCGGTGACATCGACACCGCTCGCGTGGATATCAAGCGCACCCACGAGCGTGAGGCCGTGATTGCCGAGTTCCGCGCCAAAGAAACGCTGGCGGCCGAAGAGGAGGCCAAGGCCAAGGGCGTGGGCTCAACCGGCAAGAGCATCAACGGCTACCCGGTGGAAACCCTCGACGACCCTGAAGTGCTGGCCTTGAAAAACGGCTACCAGAACGCCTTGAGTCACTATCTGGCCGGATTTGTCTATGAGACACTCAATGAATCCGGTCTGGCTGCGCCCGGCTACCGCAAGGCCATCGAACTCAAACCCAACACCGGTGTACTTGAAGAGGGCCTGCGCGGCCTGGACGACCGGACCAGCTTCACCCAAAAGCGCCGCCAACGCATGACCGACGTGCTGTTTGTGGTGGAGGCGGGCGACGCACCCGCGCGTAAACCCAAGGCCTTCACCATTCCGGTCCCGGTGGGTGGCAGCGTTCGTACGGTGAGCATTTCGTACCCCATCATTGAGCCTTCCAAGGACGCCGCGCTGAGCGTTCTTTCCGCGGGCGGACGTGATTTCAAGCTGGAAAAAGTGGTCGATGTGAACGTGATGGCGCGGCGTGCCTTGCGTGACGAAATGCCTGGCATGGTCTTTCGCGGCGTGACACGCGCCATTGTGAAGGGCGTGGTGCAGGACCAACTGGCCAAAAATGGCGGCATGTTTGGCGCCATCGTCGGCGCCGTCGCCTCGGTCGTGACCGAGCAGGCCGATGACCGGCTGTGGCGCATGCTGCCCGGGCGAGTGTATGTGGCGCGTGGTTATTTGCCTGAAGGCGAACACAAGGTGGTGATCAATGGCCGCGACTTCAACATCAAGGTCAAGGTCAACGGGCAATACGCTCTGGTGCCGCTGCGGCTTTACGACCAGAGCGTCATCGCTGGCGATGTCGGCAACTTTGGCCGCCTGGTGGCGCAGCCCCCGGTGGCCAAGGTTGAAGCGGTGCCGGAGGCGGTGACACCGGTCGCACCGCAAGCCAAACCCAAACCCAAAGCCAAGCCCAAAGCCATCGTCAAGAAGCCGGTTGCGACAACACTTTAAGCATCATCTGACACTGCAGAGCCATCCCCGTCACATCGCAAAGGAAGCCCACCCATGAACACGTTCAAAAAACTGATGATTGCACTCAGCGCATGCCTGGCGCTGTCTGTTTATGCCCAACATGAGCCTGGCACACCGCTGGCCGTTGCCGCCAAGGTTGCTTTGCGCGGCGATGCCTACGGCGTGCGCATTCCTGAAATGCGGGTGGTGCGACGCAACGACATCCTGACGGTGCAGACCGACCTGTACAACGTTGTCAACACCGACCGCACCGTGTTTTACCGCTACCGCTGGCTCGACAACGTGGGCAACCAGGTGGGTGATGGCGAGTCGTGGAAACAGATCACGGTGCTGGGCCAAGGCCAGCAAACCGTGAAAAGCGTGGCTCCCGCATCGGCCGCCACGGACTTTCGCCTTGAAATGAATGTTGAATTGCGCTAAGCGCCCCACCAATCCCCCTTTTTCAATCACTCTTCCAGGAAAACCAACCATGTTCCGACTGATGACCTCTGCATTGCTGGTCTGCGCCACGCTGGGCCTTGCCGCTTGTGAAACCCGCAATATCCTGTCCTCGCCGGTGGTCCGGTTTGACCGCCAGGTCAATTACGGCGATGCCAAGGGGGTTGAACTGGTGACCAATGAATTTGGCTCCACCGACCTGCAGATGATTGCCGAAAAAATGGTCGGCAGCCTGCTGGAAACCGGCATCTTCCAGGGCCGCCCCACGGTGGCGATTTCTACCGTCAAGAACAAGACCAGCGAATACATTGACACCACCAACGTGATGAGCTCGATTCAGACCACACTGGTCAAGTCGGGCAAGGTGCGCTTTGTGCGCTCCATCAACGAAATGCAGCAGGGGGTCGATGAGCTGCAGCGGCAAAACCAGAGCGGCCTGTACAAGCAGAGCAGCACCGCCAAGATTGGCAAGATGACCGCCGCCAAATACACCCTGGAAGGTGAGCTGACCAGCATCGTCAAGCAGAACGCCGACACCAAAGACGTGTTTTACAAGTTCACCCTGAAGATGTTCGACGTGGAGGAAGGCTCCATCGAATGGCAGGACGAAAAAGAAATCCGCAAAACCAGCAAGCGCTGAACCAGGGGCCCATCATGCAAAGACGCACTTTTTTCCCAATATTGACGGCTCTGGCACTGGGCCTGGCTGCTGGCGCACAAGCGCAAACGGTGGCCCGCATTGCGAAAGCGCCAATGTGCAGGCCAACCGCTACAGCGCCTCGGGCAGCTACCAGGCCAGCGGCACCTATGTGGCGGGCAGCTACAGCTACATGGAGCAGCGTGAGCTGGGTTCGTTCACCAACGACATCAAGGGTGCGTTGCTGAAAATCCCGGGCTTTCGGCTGGTTCAGGCCCGGGCGTTTGATGCCGGCGCACCGCAACCCACCAAGGCCGAGCAGGCGCTCAACCAGCTCAAGGGCGGCAAGATGGCCAAGCCGGTGCGCCAGCCGCAGGTCAAGGACATCATCACCCGCATTCAAAAGGGTGAGTTCAAGGGGGCCGACTTTGTGCTGTTTGGCACCCTGTCACACATTGCCTTCAACGACCAGTTTTCACCGCTGCAGGGCACCAGCAGCGCCACCGTGCAATATGGGCTGGAGCTGCTGGCCGACTTCTCCCTGATCAATACCAAAACCTACGCGATCAAGTCGGCTTTTTCGGCGCAGGGCTCGGGCAACGACACCAAAATCTTGTCCAACCGGGGCGACATCATGCCGCCCAACCGCGCTAAGGTGATGCGCGAAACTTCGCAAAGTCTGGCCGCCAGCGTATACGAGCAGCTGGTTGCCCAGTTGGGCTTTGATGCGCCCGATGCCCCCAACGCACCGCTGAACAGTCAGCGCGTGCCGCAGGGCAGCCAGCCTGCCGAGCAGGTGATGATCCTCAGGTAAATGCGCTTGACTGGCGCATCGCAATGCGCCAGCGCCTGGTTTTTTGTCATCGTCGCACGCGCTTTTCTTTTAGCCCTGCTGACCAGCCTGAGCTTGGCCAGTGCAGCGGCGGCAGCGGATGCCTTGCCCGAGGGCTGGCAGCTTGAAACTCTGCCAGGTGCGCAACCGGGTCGCACCTTGCAAGCCCTGATTCGCACCGCGCGGGTCGGGCCGGCGCGCTATCGGGTCGTTGTGCTGCCTGGCTCGGGCTGCACCGGCTGGCTGCCAGTGGCCGAGCGGTACTTTTCAGGCCTGCTGCACGCTGAAGTGCTGGTGCTGCACAAGCCGGGGGTCGATGTCAACGCCGGCTTGGGGGCAAGCTGCAGCCCGGACTTTATCCAGAACGATGCCTTGTCCTCCTGGCGCGACGATGCCCGGGCCGCGCTGCGCGCGCATGACACCCGCACCGCGCCTGCGCTGCCTGTGCTGCTGTTGGGCATCTCTGAAGGGGCCGAGTTATTGCCTGACCTGGCCGCAGAAATACCCGCCCTGGCGGGGGTGGTAATGGTCTCTGCGTCTGGCCTTGATCCGCGCGAAGCAGGTGAACTGCAGGCGCAGCGGCTCGGGCAGCAGCAGGCATGGCAGGACTTGGGGCGCGTGCAGTCTTCTGACCTGGACGACCGCACCGTGGTACAGGGTCGCACGCTGCGGTACTGGCGCGATTTGTGGCAATGGCCCTTGGCGCAGCCCATGTTACAAGGGCGCTGGCCACTGCTGCGCGTGTGGGGCGATGCGGACGAAGCGGTTCCGTTGGCTGCTTATCAACGCTTTTTGCCAGCACCCGAGGCGCGCCCATGGCCGTTTTGTGACCTTCGTCTGCAGCATGCCAACCACGCACTGCAAAGCCCCGCGCGCGATGGCCTGCAATGGCTGTGGGCGCAGCTCGAAATTTGGGCCCGCAAGCCAGCGACCGGCTTGTGTGAGGTGATGCCTCGCGCTGCGTCGCTCTCACTTCTGATGCTATATAAAAAATAGCTTATCGTGCAATCAGGGTAAGGGCTAGAGGCCTATTTTTCTGGTGCGAAAGAACTGTCATTGTGAGCGAAGCA
>JAIFMT010000135.1 GCA_020048295.1 Rhodoferax sp. | reverse complement strand
TTTTGTCGATTACTGGGAAATTCCAGCGGATGAGCCCACGGCGATTCATGGTCGCTGGCAACCCGGGCCGGGTGATGAACTGTTTGGCGTGTTGGCGGGTGCGCTGGGTGATTTACCGATCATCGCTGAAGACCTTGGCATCATCACCCAGGAGGTCACTGCTTTGCGTTTGCGACTGGGCTTTCCGGGCATGAAAATTCTGCAGTTTGCGTTTTCCAGTGATGAGAGTCACATTTTTTTGCCGCACAACTTCGAGTCCAACACAGTGGTGTACACCGGCACGCATGACAACGACACGGTGCACGGCTGGTGGGTTAGCTGTGCCCCGCACGAGCGGCACTTTGCGATGCACTACCTGAATACCGATGGCTCTGATGTGCATTGGGCGATGTTGCGCGCCGCAGCGATGTCCCCGGCTTGCATTGCGCTGTGCCAGTTGCAGGATGTTCTGGGCGTGGACGGGTCGCATCGCATGAATACCCCAGGCACCATGGGCTGCTGGACCTGGCGCTTCAGTTGGGACTGGTTCGATGCCCAGGTGGCGCACCGCTTGAGCCAAATCACCGCTGAAAGTGGCAGAAATACCCCGTTGAACTGAGCTTGTCTCTGTGGCTGTCCGCCGCTGGGTAGCAGCAGCGAGCCAGTCTGACTCAACTTCTTTGAAACTGGCGCACGGTGGTTTGCTGCAACAACAGCACGCTATGGGCCACGATGGGCACTGGCGTGGTGCCTGCCGCTCGCCAGACGGCCAGTCCGCGTGGATGGCTGGTGTCAAGCAGCGCCTGCCACTGTCCACGCGGCAGAGCAAAAGTTTCTGGACTGGAGCCGCTGTTGATCAGCAGCAGCAGGGGCGACTTTGACCTGCCCGGTTTGCCAATGAGGCAACCCATGGTGCGCTGCATGGGCTGGTGCCAGGCATCACCTTGCAGCACGCTGCCATCTGAGTTCCACCACGACAAGTCGTAGTTGCCCTCGGCATCTGCCACACCGCTGTACCACTGGTTGGAAAATGGCCGCAATTGATGGCGCAGTGAGATCAGATACTGGGTAAAGGCCAGCAGATCATTGTCTTGTGATTCCCATTTGATCCATGTCAGCGGGCTGTCCTGGCAATAGGGGTTGTTGTTGCCGTTTTGTGTGTGGCCAATTTCGTCTCCAGCACACAACATGGGCGTGCCTTGCGCCAGCGTCAGGGTGGTCAGCAGAACGCGCTGCAGCCTCGAGCGCATCCGGTTGATGGTGGGGATGTCGGTTGGGCCCTCGTAGCCACAATTAAAATTGAGGTTGTTGCCCTGTCCATCACGGTTGTCTTCACCATTGGCCAAGTTGTTGCGCTGGTTGTAACTTAGCAAGTCGCGCAGCGTGAAACCGTCGTGTGAAACCACATAGTTGAGCGACTCTGAGGGGGTGCGTCTGCGCCCTTGGTACAGATCAGACGATCCGCAAAGCCGCATGGCAAATTCACCCCGGGTGCCGGCATCGGCTGCAGATCGCGGCGAGGCCGCACTCTGCACCCAAAACCGACGAACGCTGTCGCGAAACTGGTCGTTCCATTCAAGCCAGCCGCGCGGAAACTGTCCCACCTGGTAGCCACCTGGCCCAATGTCCCAGGGTTCGGCAATCATTTTCACGCGGCACAACACGGGGTCCTGGGCAACCGCTGCAAAGAAAGCGGCACGTGAATTAAAGCCACTGTCCGTACGGCCCAGCACCGTGGCCAGGTCAAAGCGAAAGCCATCGACATGCATGTCACTGACCCAGTAGCGCAGGCTGTCCATCACCAGTTGCAGCACGCGCGGCTTATGCACGTCCATGGTGTTGCCGCAACCGCTGTAGTTTTCATACCGACTTGGGTCGTTGGGTGACAGTCGGTAATAGGTGGCGTTGTCCAGGCCCCGAAAGCTGATGGTGGGCCCCGATTGGTCAGCTTCGGCGGTATGGTTATAGACCACGTCGAGGATCACCTCCAGCCCGGCGCGGTGCAGCTCACGCACCATGTTGCGGAATTCGTCCCGGGGGGAAAGGCCTGCGTGCCCACTGCAGAGTTGCGGGTTGACACTGAAAAAACCGATGGTGTTGTAGCCCCAGTAGTTGCTCAGACCCATGCCAATCAGGCGCTCTTCGCTCAGGCTGTAATGCACCGGCAGCAGACTGACAGCGGTCACACCCAGCAGCTTCAGGTAATTGATGGAGGCACTGTGTGCCATGCCGGCAAAGGTGCCACGCAATTCGGGTGGAACCTGCGGGTTGCGCTTGCTGAAGCCCTTGACATGGCATTCGTAAAGAATGGTCGCTGCCGCAGAAATGCATGGTGGCTTGTCGTCGCCCCAGTCGTAACTGTCTTGTGTGACGCGCGCTTTCAGCGCCAGCCGGGCATTGTCATGGGTGTCGAGGTGACGTGGGTGCTGGCGGTCTGGTGCGAAATGCTCGTCACGCCAGATGAATTCGCCAACGATATCGCGCGCGTAGGGGTCCAGTAGCAGCTTGGACGCATCAAAGCGGTGCCCCTTGTCGGGGCGCCACGGCCCGTGCGCCCGCAGGCCATACACCAGCCCGGGCCTGGCACCAGGCAGGTAGCCATGCCAGACATCGCCGGTACGGCCGAACAGCCGCAGCCGTGCCAATTCGTTGGTGCCGCTGGCATCAAACAGGCACACATCCAGGGCTTGCGCATTGGCAGAAAAAACCGCGAAGTTGGTGCCGTGGCCGTCAAAGCTGGCACCCAACGGCCATGGGCAGCCAGCCTGCAGTGTGGCTGCGCTCAGTTCGTCCATTCGATGAAAACGCTAGCCAGTGGTGGCAGGTTGATGCTGATGGATTGGGCTCTGCCGTTCCAGGCAATGGCCTCTGCCGTGACCTGCCCGTCGATGGCTCGCACATCGCTGCCGCCGTAGCAGGCAGCATCTGAGTTGAGCAATTCGCGGTAATTGCCCGGCTGTGGCACACCCAGCCGGTAGTCGCTCCAGACGCTGGGCGTGAAGTTGCAGACGACCAGCACAAACGACTTGCCATCAAGGGCGCGGCGGACAAAGCTCAAGGTCGAGCGCTGGGTGTCATTGTGTTCAATCCACTCAAAACCAGCCGGCACAAAGTCTTGCTCGTACAGCGCCGCAGTGGCTTTGTACAGCTTGTTGAGGTCACGCACCAGTTGCTGCACACCGGCGTGGTCGGGCTGCTGCAGCAAATGCCAGTCCAGACTGTGGTCGTGGTTCCATTCGCGCTCTTGCGCAAACTCGCAGCCCATGAACAGCAGTTTTTTGCCCGGATGGCCAAACATATAGCCCAGGAATACCCGCATGTTGGCCATTTTTTGCCAACGGTCACCTGGCATCTTGTTCAGCAGCGAGCCTTTGCCATGCACCACTTCGTCGTGCGAGATCGGCAGTACAAAGTTTTCGTTGTAGGCATACACCATGCTGAAGGTGAGTTCACCCTGATGGTGTTGCCGGTAGATCGGGTCGCGTTCGATGTATTGCAACGTGTCGTGCATCCAGCCCATGTTCCACTTGTAGTGAAAACCCAGGCCTCCGGCGTAAGTGGGGCGTGACACGGCCGGGTAGGCGGTGGACTCTTCGGCCAGCGTGATCGCCTGGGCGCGTTCGACACCCACTACTTCGTTCATGCGCTTGAGGAAGGCGATGGCATCGAGGTTTTCGCGGCCGCCGTAGGCGTTGGGAATCCATTCGCCTTCCTTGCGGCTGTAGTCCTTGTACAGCATGGAGGCCACGGCATCCACGCGCAAACCATCGACACCAAAGCGCTCCAGCCAGTACAGCGCATTGCCGACCAGAAAGTTGCGCACCTCGGTGCGGCCGAGGTTGTAGATGAGGGTGTTCCAGTCGTTATGAAAACCTTCGCGCGGGTCGGCATACTCGTACAAGTGCGTGCCATCAAAATTGGCCAGACCATAGGCATCGGTCGGAAAGTGGGCTGGTACCCAGTCAAGAATCACGCCGATGCCCGCCGCGTGACAGCGATTGACCAGTCGGCCAAACCCGTCCGGGTCGCCAAAGCGTGAAGTCGGCGCAAAAATGCCCACCGGTTGATAGCCCCAGGATCCATCAAACGGATGCTCGCTGATCGGCATCAGCTCGATGTGGGTAAAACCCATGTCCTGAACGTAGGGCACCAAGGTGTCGGCCAATTCGTCCCAGGTGAGCCAGCGGTTGTTGTCTTCGGTCACACGCCGCCAAGAGCCCAGATGCACTTCATAAATACTGACGGGCGCATCGAGTGCGTTGGCCTGCTGGCGTTCAAGCGATGCAGGCTGTGGTGCTGGCAAGTGGCCAACAATACTGGCGGTGGCCGGGCGCAGTTCGGACTGCAGCGCATAGGGGTCGGCGCGCTGTGGCAACAGGTGTCCACTGCCGCTGCACAGCTCGAACTTGTAGCGCGCACCCTGGTGGATACCGGGCATAAAAAGCTCCCAGACACCGCATTCGCGGCGCAGGCGCATGGGGTGACGGCGACCATCCCACATGTTGAAGTCGCCCACCACACTCACGCGCGAGGCATTGGGTGCCCACACCGCAAAGCGTGTGCCGCTCACACCCAGCAGCGTTGCCGACTGGGCACCAAGCACTTCAAATGGGCGCAAATGGGTGCCTTCGCCAAGCAGCCAGACATCCATTTCACCAAGTACCAGCGGAAAACGATAGGGGTCGTCAAGCACATCTTCAGGCCCACCGTCCCACAACACGCGCAAGCGGTAAGGGTCATCACGCCCCATGCGCACCACACCCTCGTAAAAACCGTCAGGGTTCAGTCGGCTAAGCGCGCCAATCACCGAGTTGTCGCCGGCCAAAACCGCGACTTGGGCAGCACCTGGTAAAAAACACCGGATTGAACACATTCCCGGCTCGGCCTCATGGGGTCCCAAGACGGCAAAAGGATCGCCGTGTCTGGCGTTGCAAATCAATTCAATGTCCTGGGTTTGCAACATATCTAACAACATAACTGCCCAATCTAAGTGGTAATTAAAAGATCAATCAGGCGCGCTGACCGGAGACCGGTGACACGTGCCAGATTTTTTTGGCGTACTCGCCAATCGTGCGGTCTGAAGAAAACACGCCCATGCCAGCGACGTTGGCAATGGCATGTTCGCACCATTGGGCGGACTGCCGGTAAAGCGCGTCCACCCTGGCCTGGGTGCTGATGTAAGACTCAAAGTCGGCCAGCAGCATGTAATGGTCGCCGCCCCACAGCAGCGAGTCCACCAGCGGGCGATAGCGGCCAGGTTCATCGGGTGAAAAACCACCGCCGGCAATGGCATCGAGCACGGCTTTCAAGGCGGGCAGTTTTTCGTAGTAACGCATCGGCTGGTAGCCGCTTTGGCGCAGCGCTTTGACCTCTGGGGTTTTCAGCCCGAAGATGAAGATGTTGTCGTCACCGACGTTCTGGCGGATTTCGATGTTGGCACCGTCGTCGGTGCCGATGGTCAGTGCGCCGTTGAGTGCCAGCTTCATGTTGCCCGTGCCCGAGGCTTCGGTGCCGGCGGTTGAAATCTGCTCCGACAGGTCTGCCCCGGGCATGATCACTTCAGCCACCGACACGCCGTAATTCGGGATGAACACCAGCTTGAGCTTGTCGCCGATGCGCGGGTCGTGGTTGATGATGTTGCCAACATCGTGGATCAGGTGGATGATGGACTTGGCCGAGACGTAGCTGGAGGCGGCTTTGCCGGCAAAGATGACGGTGCGGGGTACCCAATGCGCATTTGGCTCCGCCAGAATGGCCTGGTAGCGCCACACCACATGCAGCACATTGAGCAATTGGCGCTTGTATTCGTGAATGCGCTTGACCTGCACATCAAACAGGCTGTCCGGGTTGACCGCGATGCCGGTGGTGTGGGCAATCAGCTTGGCAAGGCGCACCTTGTTGGTGCGTTTGACCGCCATGAAAGCTTCTTGAAACGCCGCATCAGACTTTTTGGCATTGAGCTTCTTCAACTGGTCAAGATCAAGTTGCCAACCTTTGCCCAAGGTGCCGTCCAGCAGGGCAGCCAGATCGGGGTTGGCTTGCGACAACCAGCGCCTGGGCGTGACCCCGTTGGTCATGTTGGTAAAGCGCTCTGGCCACAAGTAGGCAAAGTCGGCAAAGATGGTTTGCACCAGCAAGTCAGAGTGCAGTGCCGACACGCCATTGACCATGTGGCTGCCGACAATCGACAAATGCGCCATGCGCACGCGGCGTTCGCCATGCTCGTCAATCAGTGATAGCCGCGCCAGGAAGCCGTTGTCGTTGGGCCGCATCTTGCCGGCGAATTCCAGAAACTCCTTGTTGATGCGGAAGATGATTTCCAGGTGCCGTGGCAGCACATGCTGCATCAGGCTCACCGGCCAGGTTTCCAGCGCTTCGGGCATCAGCGTGTGGTTGGTGTACGAGAAGGTCTTGCAGCACAGATGCCAGGCGTTGGCCCAAGGCATGTCGTGTTCGTCGCACAAAATGCGCATCAGCTCGGCCACACCAATGGCCGGGTGCGTGTCGTTGAGGTGAATCGCCACGCACTCGGCCAGGTTGGCCAACGACGGGTGTTCGTCCAAGTGGCGCTTGATCAGGTCCTGCATGGAGGCGGCGACAAAGAAATATTCTTGCTTCAACCTTAATTCGCGTCCGGCTGGCGTGCTGTCGTTTGGATACAACACCCACGAGATGTTTTCAAACTCGTTTTTGGCGCTGGCCGCCCGCTGGTAGTCGCCGGTGTTGAAGGCCCCCAGGTCAAAATGCGCTGGTGCGGCCGCTTTCCACAGCCGCAGCGTGCTGACTTTCTTGGTGCCGTGGCCGGGCACCACCATGTCATAGGCTTTGGCTGCCACTTCGCCCGAATTGCGCCAAAAGGCCCTCCCATCGACGTGTTCGACCCAGCCGCCAAAGCGCACCGGGTAGCTGATATCCATGCGTGGAAACTCCCAAGGTGTGCCGTCCACCAGCCAGGAGTCGGGATATTCCTGCTGCGAGCCGCCAGCAATATGCTGGGCGAACATGCCATATTCATAGCGAATGCCATAGCCCCAGGACGGCAGCCCCAGCGTGGCCATGGAGTCCAGAAAGCAGGCCGCCAGCCGGCCCAGGCCGCCGTTGCCCAGTGCGGCATCGTGCTCCTGCTCGGCAACGTCTTCGAGCTTTTGCGCGTGCTGCGCCAGGCCTTGCGCCGCAGACTGGGTCAGGTTGAGGGCGGCCAGCGCGTTGGACAGGGTGCGCCCCATCAAAAACTCCATCGACAGATAAACCACGCGGCGTGCCTTGTGTTTGCGCTCTTGGGCTTGGGTAGCCACCCAGCGCTCTGACAGCTGTGTGCGTGCCATTTGAGAGACTGCCAGCATCAGGTCGCTGGGTGAGGCGTTGGCCGGATCGACACCAATGGTGTGCAAGAGGTGGGCATCAATCAATTCGCCAGAGTCAGTGGGCAGGTGCTTGGTGTTCAAGGGCATTCCTTATGGGTTTTCACGAAGTCGCATGGCAAAACGTGTATTTTGCACCTTCACGGGTGCAAGGTTTAACGAAACATTACAAAAGCTTTACTGCGCACGCAGCAAAAGTGGTGCCAGACTAGTCGTTATCTGCAGGGATTGCCATGTGTCGCCTATAATTTTTGCTCCGAGGAGCGTTGCAGCTCACGCGCAAACCAGCTGGTTTGGGTGCTGAGCGAGGCTCGGAACCCGCCGGTTGCAGCGATGCCCGGCGCACTTCAACGGCGCTCACCCACTGATCGTGTGCGGTGATCCGGTGCCTCCTCTAGGCATCAGTCACCGCCCTGTTAAATCTTTAACTTCTGGAGTACACCATGGGCGCCACAACCAAATCTGCCAAAAAGACCGCTGAAAATTTCACTGACTTCATCATTGCCGACATCAAACTTGCCGACTGGGGTCGCAAGGAACTCAACATCGCCGAGACCGAAATGCCGGGCTTGATGGCGATTCGCGAAGAGTTTGCCAAAGACCAGCCGCTCAAAGGCGCGCGCATCACCGGCAGCCTGCACATGACGATCCAGACCGCCGTGCTGGTTGAAACCCTGCAAGC
>JAIFMT010000182.1 GCA_020048295.1 Rhodoferax sp. | reverse complement strand
TCCAGCGCCTGCGCCAGCACCAGGGTCGAGGCCCCGGTGCCACAACCGATGTCGGCCACTTTCAGATGCTGGCGCTGCGCCAGGCCAGACAGCGCAATGGCGCGCAAGGTGTGCGCGGTGTTGCCCGGGCCCTGGCGCTGCGCCGGGCGATGCAAGTCAATCAACAAGTCCATCTCGTCCATGGCGACTCTTTCCTCAAAAAATTGTCAACAGCTGTTCAAGCTGGGCCAGCAATGCGCTCGGTTCGTTTGCCGACAGCAGTGTGGCGCTGGCGAAAACTTAAATAACATAGCTGTTAGCGCTTATTCGACGTGGCTTAGAGGCATATTTTACTAAGAACTCTGATGTGCATGAAGCGCACCAGCGCTGGGATGGGAATGCTGGCTCGCTGTCGGCCAGCATGATGCGCCCAGAGTTTTAGCCAGTATTGCGAACACCCCCGGCAATCGCGTTGACGGTCAAAAACAGCCGGATCAAAGCATGTTATTTCCAGCAAACACCCTCTTTTCTTCGAACTGATGCGGTGTATTTATCAGAGTAAACCTCGCTGTCTTTTCTCTTGGCTTGCGCATCGGCCGATTGATAGTCCGTTTTTTATGGAATTTCAATAAGAAATTATCTGCTTTTTAACAATCCATTCGACCCTTATCGTTGGGGCTTCTATCACTCAACGGAGAAACTTCATGCAGATCATTTTTGAATCCCGCGATGCCGATGGCAGCCAGATGCGCGAATTGTCGGTGGAGCGTGTACGTTTTGCGCTGCGCCGCCTGACGGCTCTGGTGCCCCACGCCAAGGTGCAGTTCTCGGATGTGAACGGCCCGCGCGGCGGCGTGGACAAACGTTGCCAGGTCGAACTCAAAACCGACAGCACTGGCACAGTGGTCATCGCCTCGCTGGCACGCGACTGGCGCACCGCACTGGACCGCTCCCTCACCCGGGCCACCCGGGTTTTGACGCGCAGTTTGCAGCGCAGTCAAAAGCCGGTGCGCGGGCGCACCAGCAGACTTGCCGTTGACAGTTAACCCTTGAACTAACCCTGGAAATATTCATCATGAGCAACACTTATTCAAACTTGTCCGCCGACCAGCCCAGCCAACTGCCGGCTGTCGTGGCACCCATTGCAGCCCACCCAGCGCAGGTGCGGCGCGTGCTGCGCAACACCTATGCACTGCTGGCCATGACGCTGCTGTTCAGCGCCGGGGTGGCGGTGACCACGCTCACGCTGCAACTGCCGGCACCCGGCCTGGTGCTGACGCTGGTGGGCTACTTTGGCCTGCTGTTTGCTGTCTTCAAGCTGCAAAACAGTGCCTGGGCCTTGCCGGCCGTGTTTGCCCTGACCGGCTTCATGGGCTACACGCTGGGGCCGCTGCTGACGCATTCGCTGGCCTTGCCTGGTGGCGCGCAAACCGTCACCCTGGCGCTGGCTGCCACCGGGGCCACCTTCTTGGCGCTGTCGAGCTATGTGCTGCTGACCCGGCGCGACTTCAGCTTCATGGGCGGCTTCTTGTTTGTCGGCATGGTGATCGCGCTGGTTGCCGGCTTGGCTGCGGTGTTTTTGCAGATGCCGGCGCTGGGTCTGGCGGTGTCGGCGATGGTGGCTTTGCTGTCGGCGGGCTTGATCCTGTTTGAGACCAGCCGCATTGTGAACGGCGGCGAAACCAACTACGTGATGGCCACCGTGAGCCTGTATGTGTCGGTGTTCAACCTGTTTACCAGCCTGCTGAGCCTGTTTGGCTTGGGCGGCAGCAGCGATTGAGCCCGCTTCAACCCGAATTTTCAGGAGAAAACCCATGAAATGTCCAACCTGCCCTGACTCGACCCTGGTGATGTCTGATCGCCAGGGTGTCGAAATTGACTACTGTCCTGCCTGCCGCGGCATTTGGCTCGATCGGGGTGAACTCGACAAACTGCTCGATCGGGCGGCCACAGCAGCCACTGCGCCGATAGCGACTGTTGCCGCCGCAGCACCCGCACCACGCGCTTACCAGCAGCCTGATTTTGAAGACTCTGACTACCGCCATGGGCGCCAGCACCCGCACAGCCGAAAAAAATCGTGGCTCAGTGACATCTTTGATTGACCGCTGACTCCAAGCCAGGCAAAGGGTTTTCGACCCGGCCACCTGGCTCGTGTGTCTGGCAATTGAAACTTGAAGACCCCCCAAATATCAACCCGAGAAGGACAGAGAAATGCGCAAATATGTGCAAAACAGCCCGCAGGCCGCCGCCCGCATCGTGGCTTTGACCCTGATTGCCGATGGCGATGTTGGCGAGGCCGAGCTGGGTTTGCTCGACAGACTCGTCGTGCACCAGCAGCTTGGCTTGACGCGCAACGAATTGCACGCCGTGATTGACACGTTTTGCGAGGATTTGCTCTCCAGCAAGCAGCTCAACTGGGCCGATGCCTGCCCGGTGGACGAATACACCCTGGCCGAAGTGATGTCCGAAATTGACGATCCGGCCCTGCGCCGCAAAGTGCTGGGCTTGTGTGTCAAGCTCGCCGAGGTCGATGGGCAGGTGGCCGAGGGCGAATCCATCGTTTTGATGGCTGCCGTGGCGCACTGGAATCTGCATCGTGAGATGCTCCGTGCGCAAGACGGCCAGCATGTGCCGCTTCCCGTTGCCTAAGCAGCCTGGGCCTGATGCCGCAGTGCAGCGCTGAAGCTGCTGCGGCTCAGTGACCTGAGCGCCTGCTGCGGCGTTTGAGCCAGAGGCGCAGCCGCCAGATCAGTTTGACACCCAGGTAGCCTGCGCCTGAGCCACCCACCGCGAACAGTCCCATGCCCAGCACGGTTGGCCAGCCGTAGTCTGCCAGCCAGGCCGACGCGCCAGCGATGTGTTGGGCGTTGGCGAGCAAGGGCTGGCCCAACACCTGAGCACCGAGTTGATACGCCAGCCAAAGCCAAAAACCAATGGTCAGCGGATTGGTCAGCATCGTCATGGCCGCGGCGACCGGCACGTTGGCGCGCCACCAGCTGCAGTGGGCGGCTGCCACCACCACCTGGCCGACCGGGATGACAAAAGCCCAGAAGATGCCCACCGCCACGCCGCGTGCCACGGCCTCATGCTGAAGCCGCCAAAGCTGTGGGTCAAGCAGGCGCCCGGCCACCGGGCGCAACCAGGGATGTGCCGCCAAGGCATCCCGGCTGGGCAAATGCTTGCGAAACCGCTCTGACCAATGGGATGTGGCTTGCGTCATGGGCGTGCTGTCAAAGCAAAGAAGGCAGGGGGCATGGGTTGTCCAAAAGGTCAGCGCCAAAGGGAGGGTGTCGGGTTGCACATCATGCCCATGCGCAAGCCACCCGCAAAGCAGGTGAAAGCGAACAAATGCCCAGGTTTTTTCGAACCGATCTGCGGGTTGGGCCAGCCACAGCAGTGGATGGCGACACCGCCTAGCGATTGGCCTGGCGTTTCAGCCAGCGCATCAGGCCGCCCAGCAGCGGCAGCTTTTCGTACAGCTCTTCGGCGGCGTCCCAGTAGTCGCGGTGCAGCGTGATGCGGCCCGCCTCGTTCAGCTGCAGATGCGTGCCGCCCAAAATGCACTGCGTCTGGTGGCGCTTGAAGGTTTTGAAGCCAAAGTGGAACTCCCAGGTCAGAAAACACTGCGCGCCTTGCACGATGCGCCCGGTGATGACGAAGCGCGGCTGGTCCAGGCTGGCGAACATGTGGCGAAAGATGCGCCCAATCTCGGCCGGGCCCTGCACATCGTTGAACGGGTCCTTGAAGCGCGCCTCGGGTGCGTACAGGGTGCCCAGCGTGTCCACTGCTGCCGGGGTCAGGGTCTCGAAGGCTTCAACAATGCGGTCAATGGCGGTATTCATGGGGTTTCAGGCCTGTGTCAGGCGACGGGTAGCGGCAAAAAAGGCCGGGTAGGGCAACAGCGCCAGCGCTTTCATCCAGAAAGTAAAGCGCTTGGGGAAGTGGATTTCAAACGCACCGCGTGCCCAGCCGCGCAAAATTTCCTGCGCGGCCTGTTCCGGGCTGATCAAGGCGGGCATTTTGAAGCGGTTTTGCCGGGTCAGCGGGGTATCGACAAAGCCGGGGTTGATCAGCGACACACCAATGCCCCGCGTGTGCAGGTCAAGGTACAGCGTCTCAGCCAGGTTGATCAGCGCGGCTTTGGTCGGGCCATAGGCCAGGCTGTTGGGCAGACCGCAGTAGCCCGCCACACTGCCCATCAGGCTGAGGTGGCCGCGCTGCCCGCTGTGCGGGTTGGGCGGTTGTGCCAGCAGCTGCGGCAGCACCGCATCCAGCAGGTATAGCGCGCCCAGGTAGTTGATGTCGTTGTGCCGCAGCAGGTCAGGCAGGTCGATGCCGGTGGCCTGCATGGCATGGTAGTGCCCGGCGCAATACACCACGCAGTCCAGCGCGCCCTGGGCGGCCAGGCTTTGCGCCGCAGCTTTGACGGCCGCGGCATCGGTTACGTCCAGCGGCAGAGCCTGCGCGCCGGGGTGCGTCGCCACAAAGGCCCGCAGCGCATCTGCACTACGCGCCGACACCACCACCTGCGCGCCTTGGGCGTGCAGGGCTGATGCAGTGGCGCGGCCAATGCCGCTGGAGGCACCCAGCAGCCAGACGCTGCGGCCACGCCAGTCGGCCATGCGCGGGTTCAGTGCCATGCGGGGTGGCATCCGTCAGGCTGCATAAAAGCTACACTAAATGCAGCTGTCAGCGCATATACCATATGGGCTAGAGGCATATTTACCTCTTAATGAATGACAGGGTGACTTCGCCCAGACCGACACCCCACTTGCGCATCGCCGCCTTGTTGAGCATGACCCGGTCGTTCATCAGGTACATCCAGTCGTCAAACTGCACCTCAATCACCCGGCCATTGACCGGTAGCGCCAGCGTGTAGGTCCAGTTGAAGGCGTTGCCGCTTTGCTGCCCCTGGGCGCTGCCCACCACGTCATCGGCTTGTCCGCTGTAGCGGCCATCGGCGTGGCGCGTCAGCCGCCAGACGCGCCGCTGCGTGCTGCCGTCGGAGTAAGTAAAGGCTTCATCCAGCACGCCCTGGTCGCCGGTCCAGCTGCACTGCATCACCACCGTGAAGCGCTTCACCACCTTGCCCGAGCGGTCGGTAAAGACACCATAGGCATCCAGCGTGCCATTGAAATAGTCACGCAGTTCCAGCACCGGGGTTTCGCCGGCGTAGTCCTGCACTTGCGGCGTGCTGCAGGCCGCCAGCAGCGCAGCACACGCCACCACGGCGAGGCGGCGCGCGCGGTTAAAGAAATGGTGTCGTTTCATGGGAATTGCGGCTGGGCCGTGGGTTGGATGATGAAGAAATGCAGCGCCAGCGCGGCCAGGGCCTTGAGCGCGCAGGGCAGCAGGCAATAGGCCACGGTGAGCAGCGTGGCCGCACTGGCATCTTGCGCGCCGGGCACGTAGCCCAGCCAGCCCAGCAGCGGCAGCGCCAGGCCGGCGGCCAGCGCCAGGTTGAGCTTGGTGGCAAAGTTCCACCAGCCAAAGTAGGCTCCTTCGGCGCGGCCACGGTCGCCGGCCTGGGCAATCACACCGGCCAGCAGCGCACCCGGCAGCGCCAGGTCACTGCCCAGCGCCACGCCCGACAAGGCGCACACCAGCAAAAACCACAGCACATCGCCGGCACCGAGCAGGCTGGCAAACAAAAACACGCTGATGGATAACAGCATGCCAAAGCGCCAGCTGCGCGCCAGCCCCCAGCGGCTGACCAGCCGCAGCCACAGCGGCATCGACAGTGCCGCGCACAAAAAGTACACCCCCAGCGCGGCCGACTGCATGGCCGCACTGGCCTGCAGGCGGTCTTGCACAAAAAACAGCACCAGGGTGGCCGGAATGGCGCTGGCAATGCCGTTGAGTAAATACACCCCGAGCAAGCGCCGAAAACCGCTGTGCTGCCAGGGCTGCCAGAGGGCGTTGGGTGCATGGCCCGCTGCCGCCAGCCGCTGCGGTGGCTGAGCTTGCGGCTGCGGCTGCGGTGCATGGCACCAGGCCCACCAGCCGCCTCCCAGGCCCACCAGCAGCAGCGCCAGCAGGGCCGGCACGCCCAGCAGCGCCGGCGTAACCGCTGCCAGCAACACGCCTAGCAGCCCCAGGCCTTCGCGCCAGGCCACCACGCGGCTGCGGTACAGCGCGTCGCCACCCAGCATGGCCCCCCAAGACTGGTGCGCCACCGACAAGGCGCTGTAGGCCGCGTAAGTCAGCACCAGCCAAGCGCCGGCCCACCACAGCAAGGCCGTGGGCTCGTGCAGCAGCGGCATGAACAGCATGGAAAACCCCAGCGCCAGCAGCAGCGCCGCCAGCGCCCCCAGCGCCAGTACCGCGCGCAGCGAGCGGGCATACAGGCGGTCGATCAGACGCCCCAGCAGCGGGTCAATCAGCGCATCGAACAGGCGCGCGCCCAGCAGCAGCGCACCCAGCGCGGCCAGCGACACCCCCCACTGGCGGGCATACAGATTGGGCATCAGCACATACAGCGGCAGCGCGCAAAACGCCAGCGGCAAGCCCAGCAAGCCATAGCGCAGACCGTCGCGCACGCGCCAGTCAGGCGCTGCGGGCGCGGCAGCTTGCGTTGCCAGCGCGGCTGGTGCTATTGCTGCTGAGGTGGCATTCATGGTGTGGTCGCCACGGGCGCTGTAGGCTGGGCTTGCGCCAGCAACGCGCGCCGCAGTTGTGGCTCAGAGGTTTCGCTGCTGAGCCAAATGCCAAAAAACTGCCGGGCAAAGGCCGGGTCGCGCACTTCGCCGAGCCAGCGGCCATTGCGCCAAAACACCGCCCCGCTGGCGGGCTGGTTGACCCCGGTGATGCGCTCACCCGAGCGCACATCAGGAAACAAGGCGCGCATCTGGGTCTCCCACTGTGCTGCCTGGGCTGCGGGCATGGGCTGCTGGCGGCGCATCTCGGCCAGGGAGCGCTGGGCAATGTCGGCTCCGCTGAAGTCGCGCAGGTACAGCAGCTCCAGCGCGAACGGGCTTTGTTCATAGCGGTCTGGCGCAAAACCGGGGGCCACCCACAAGCTGGCCTGGTACACGTCAAAGCCCCAAAATGTCAGCCTCGCCTGCCCCGCGAGGGTGGCAGCGGGCAGGGCGGGCTGCAGTTCTGGCGGCAGCGGCTGGGCCTGGCTATTTAAGCTAAACAGGCCTGTAGCGCCCGCCAGTAAAGCGCAAGCAGCTATATATTTCATATTCAAGACGCAGCTGGCCGTTGCAGCGTGTACTGCACCAGGCTGATGTCGCCGGTATCGAAAGCGGCTTCGCAATACGCCAGGTAAAACTCCCAGATGCGCATGAAGCGCGCATCAAAGCCCAGCGCGGCCACCTCGGCCTGGCGCGCCAGAAAGGCATCGCGCCAGCGCCGCAGGGTTTCGGCGTAGTCGGCGCCAAAGGCAAATTCGTCCACCACCTGCAGCCCGGCCGCTTGCGCCTGGCGGCGAAACTCGCGCGGGCAGGGCAGGCAGCCGCCCGGAAAGATGTACTGCTGAATGAAGTCGGTGCTGGCGGCGTAGCGCTCAAACAGTGCGTCGTCAATCACGATGCTTTGCACACAAGCGCGGGCACCGGGCTTGAGCAGGCGCGCCAGCGTGGCAAAGTAGGTGGGCCAATACGCCTGGCCGACGGCTTCGACCATTTCAATCGAGCAGATCGCGTCAAACGGCGCGTCGGTGATGTCGCGGTAATCTTGCAAACGCAGGTCGGCCTGCCCGGCTGGGCCGGTGCGCATACCCAGCCCTTGCAGACGGTTGTTGGCGTAGGCGAGTTGCTCGGTGCTCAGCGTCACACCCACCAGCGATGCGCCCCGCTGCAGCGTGGCCTGCTCGGCCAGCGCGCCCCAGCCGCAACCGATTTCCAGCACCCGGTCGCCCGGCTTGACACCCGCCATGTCCAGCGCGCGGCGCACTTTGGCGTTTTGCGCCTCGGGCAGCGGGCGGCTCAAGTCGCCCTCAAACCAGGCGCTGGAGTAGTTCATCGTGTCATCGAGCCACAGGCGGTAAAACGCATTGCCCAAGTCGTAGTGCGCGTGGATGTTTTTGCGGCTGTTGGCGCGGCTGTTGTGGTGCAGC
>JAIFMT010000091.1 GCA_020048295.1 Rhodoferax sp. | reverse complement strand
CTAACCCGCGCGTGATTTCGCCCCAAAACCGCACGCGCATGACCCAGTCATCCTGCCGTGCGTTGTCAAGGCCGGTAAAGTGGATTGGTTCGATCACTCAGGGTGTGCCGATGAACACGTAGGCATTCACCGAGCCGCCACCGGCGCGCCCCAGGCCAACATAGGCCGGGCCAAAGGGTGTTTCTGCCCGGGCATAGACCAACACCGAGTCGAGCATGCCGGTGCGGTTGGGCTCGGACACCGGCGCACCCACCTGGCCGGCTTCCAGCGCCACCCCGACGCGCAGGTCGCCGCGCACCCCCAAAGGCATGCGCCCCAGAATGCGCTCGGCGCGAATGTGGCCGTAGCTGACCCGGTTGCCCATCAGCTGGTCATTGGAAAAGCCCGACAGGTTCAAAAACCCGCCAAGCCGCCCCATCTCTTGTGGTGGCAGTCGCCCGGAGGTAGCGCCGGTATAGCTGCCGCGCACCCCCAGCACCCAGTCTTGCAGTTGCATGGCAGCATCGGCATCGAGCGACAGCTTGTTGTAATTGCCGCTGGACGACTCAAACCAGGAAGCCCTGGCCGACCAGCCGCTGGTGGCCACATGCAGCTGGTTGCGCCGGTCGATTTCAAGCGACACAAACGGGCCACTGGAACTCAGCAGGTCCACCGGCAGCAAGGGAAGTCCGGTTTCTATGCTCAGCCGATGGCGTGCTTCGCGCCAGCCCAGGCGCGCCTGCCCGGCCATACCGAGCTTGACCCCAAGCGACACGTCAGCGCGCGCCACACTGTTGCGGTAATCCGAGATGCGCAGGTCATTGACAAACAGCGCCATCGTTTCACGCCGAAATGTGGCACCGGCATCCACAAAAAAACGCTGCGCGGGGTCAAGTGGCTGGTAATAGTCCACGCCAAACCCGGTATTGCTGCCCAGTTCGGCCGTGTACAGCAGTTCGCCGCCCAATGCGTTCAGCCAGGTCTTCTGGTAGGCCGCACGCAGGCTGAATGAAGCGGGCCCGTTGAGCGAAGAGTTCAGGTTGAGCCCGAGGCGCAGGTAATCCGGGCCCCAGGATTTTTCTACCGGCATGATGCGCAGCACGTTGCGCGCACCGTCACGTGTCATGCTGTAGTCCACCCGCTCAAAATAGCCGTCGCCGTAGGCGCGCAGCAGGTCGCGGTTGAGCGTGGCCACATCCAGCGGTGCACCGGGTTGTTGCTCGATATGGCGTGACACGGCAACCGGATTGACGCTGTGCAGGCCAGCGATCTCAATCACGTCAACCCTGGACGGCTGCGCGGCGGGGGGTTGCCAGTGCTTGCGCCACGCCGCATAGGTGGCCAAATCGACCGACAGGCCTTGCAGTTGCGCCACTTTTTGGTGTGCCGCTGCACGGCCGCGGTCGGCGGCCTCGCTGCTGCGATCAAAGTCGGCCGCCGAGAGGCCTGCCAGATCGGGCTGAATGTAAATGTCAGCGGGTGTCAGCAAGGCCAGTGACTTGGTCACATTCTGCTCGGTCAGGATGGCCACCATTTGCGTCGAAACGCTCAGCAGGCCGTTGATTTCGCTGGCTTTGAGTGGCGGTGTCCCCACGTTCACCGCAATCACCACCTGTGCGCCGCAACGCTCGCGCACCTCCTGCACGGGCAGGTTGTCCACCAGACCGCCATCCACCAGCTTGCGACCCCGGTATTCCAGCGGTGCCATCAGGCCAGGCACCGACATGCTGGCGCGCATCGCCTGGGTCAGGCTGCCATCGCGAAACACGATGCGCTCGCCACTGGCAATGTCGGTGGCAATGATGGACAGCGGCAATGGCAATTGCTCCAGCGTGCGCTCGGTCACATCCGAATGCACCAGCTGATTGAAAAACAGCTTGATCTTCTGGCCCGACAACACGCCGGGCGGCGCCACCACCCCGTCTGGCGTGATGCCGGTTTCGCTGCCCGACAGGTAGCGCCGCGACAAGCGCTTGTTGCGGTAGCTGATGTCATCAAAGCCGGGGTTGTCCTGAAACAGCTCGTCCCAGTTGGCTTTGCCCATCTCGCCGCGCAAGGCGGCCGGTGTCAGACCCGCGCCCCAGGCACCCGCCACCAGCGCCCCCATGCTGGTGCCAGCCACACAGTCCACCGGAATGCGCAGCCGCTCCAGCTCTTCCAGCACGCCAATGTGGGCGGCACCGCGCGCACCGCCACCGCCAAGGACCAGCCCGACCCGTGGACGCACTGCCTCAGCAGCCGCCAAAGACATGCCGAACAGCGCACAAAACGCTGCTACCGCGAAAGGCATTCGCATGGTTTGAGAATTTTGTTGCATCGTCAGGCGACGCGCACTGGCATCAACGCCGTCATGGTGACAAATACCGCAGTGGTCATGTGCTGATTCGTGGTGGTTCAATCGCGCTAGCGATAGGTCACCACAATCGTCGGTATCTGCCGCACGCCGGGCTGGCGCGACAGAAAGTCGCGCAGGGCATCGGCCACCTTGACCTTGCACAGGGCGCGAACAGATTCTTCACGCGCAACGGCCAAGCCGTGGCGCTGCGCGACTTCGCTGAATTTCTGGTTCACCTCGGCAATGAACGGCTTGTCGTCGGCCAGAATCCCCGACACCGATACCTCGTGCGACGACGACTTGACCGCTGGCGGCCCACTCAGCACCGGCTGGCCCAGCTTGATGCTGATGCCGATGCCATCGACGCTGACCTCCAGGTTGTCGGCGCGGATGTCGAGTGCCAGTTTGAATTCGACGGTGTACTTGCCAATCACCGACAGGTCGGCCTTGATCTTGTGCTTGTCGCGGTAAAAACGTTCCATGTGAGTGAATTCGCGCAACACGTTGACGAAAAACGTTTTCGACTGCTCAACCAGATGCTGCTTGGCCGGTGTCATGTACTCGTTGAACTTGGTGTAGCCGGCCAGTTTGGTCTTGACCGCCTCGTACTCGGTCGTGGCCTTGAGTATCTTGTCGTTGGCCTGCTTCTGCTCGTCAAAGCGCCGAAACTGCATGAAGATGAACACCGCAGCGGCGCTGACCACGCTGCCTGCCATTGCCAAGAAAAACATATTGTCCAAGCGGTCAATCTCCTCATCAATACGGTAAAAACATTCGCCGACAGCGGCCACCCGCTCAATGCGCCTTGTCCCAGTTGGGCCCAATACCCACCTCGGCCAGCAGCGGCACTTTGAGGTGCGCCACGCCGGCCATCAGCCGGGGCACCTCGTGGCGCACCCAGTCCAGTTCGGCCACGGGCACTTCAAACACCAGTTCGTCATGCACCTGCATGATCATTTTGGTGGCCCGGTGTTGCGCGTCGATGACTTGTTGCACCTTGACCATGCTGAGCTTGATCAGGTCAGCGGCTGTGCCCTGCATCGGCGCGTTGATGGCAGCCCGCTCGGCCCCGGCGCGCCGGGGTCCGTTGGGTGAATTGATCTCGGGCAGGTACAGCCGCCGGCCAAACACGGTTTCGACATAGCCCTGGCGTTTGGCCACTTGCCGGGTGTGGTCCATGTAGTGTTTCACGCCGGGATATCGCTCAAAGTAGCGGGTGATGTAGTTTTTGGCGGCCGTGTTGTCAATGCCCAGCGCTTTGGCCAGGCCATAGGCACTCATGCCGTAGATCAGACCAAAGTTGATCACCTTGGCGTAGCGGCGCTGCTCGCTGCTGACGTGTGCCGGCTCAATGCCAAAAATTTCGGCGGCCGTGACGCGGTGCACGTCCATGCCGTCATGAAACGCCAGCAGCAGGGCCGAGTCGCCGCTGATGTGCGCCATGATGCGCAGTTCAATCTGGCTGTAGTCAGCGCTGGCAATCAGGCTGCCTGCAGGGGCCACAAACGCCTCGCGCACGCGGCGGCCTTCGGGCGTGCGCACCGGGATGTTTTGCAGGTTGGGGTCGTTGCTGCTCAAGCGCCCGGTCACCGCCACCGCTTGCGCGTAGTGCGTGTGCACCCTGCCCGTGGCGGGCAAGGCCAGCTGCGCCAGCTTGTCGGTGTAGGTGCCCTTGAGCTTGGCCAGACCCCGGTGTTCGAGAATTTTGGCCGGCAGGGGGTAGTCTTCGGCCAGCTTTTGCAGCACCTCGTCGTCGGTGCTGGGCGAACCGGTGGGCGTGCGCTTGACCACCGGCAGGCCAAGCTGGGTAAAGAAGATTTCGCCAATCTGCTTCGGGCTGCTCAGGTTGAACGGCTGGCCGGCCAGCGCGTGCGCCTCTTTTTCCAGCTGCAGGATGCGCTGGCCGAGTTCGTGGCTTTGCGTGGCCAGAGTCGGTGCGTCGATCAGCACACCGTTGCGCTCGATGCGGAACAAGGCCTCGCTGCTGGCGATTTCCAGGTCATAAATGAAGCTCAGCTTGGTGTCAGCCTGCAACTGGGGCCACAGCACGCGGTGTACGTCGAGCGTCATGTCGGAGTCTTCGCACGAATATTGGGCAGCTTTGGCAATGTCCACCTGGTCAAAGCAAATCTGGCTGACCCCTTTGCCGCACAGGTCTTCAAAACTGATGCCTTTGCGCCCCAGATGGCGCTCGGCCAGGCTGGCCAAGCCGTGTGGCTTGTGGACTTCGAGCACATAGCTTTGCAGCATGGTGTCGTGCGCGTAGCCCCGCACCTCAATGCCGTGATTGGCAAACACATGGCGATCGTATTTGACGTGCTGGCCGAGCTTGGGCCGGCTGGCATCCTCCAGCCAGGGTTTGAGCCTGGCCAGCACCGCGTCCAGCGGCAGCTGCGCCGGCGCGTCCGGGTAGGCGTGGGCCAGTGGCACATAGGCGGCCTCGCCCGGGGTCACACTGAAGCTGATGCCCACGATGCGCGCGCGCATTTCATCGAGCGAGGTGGTTTCGGTGTCGATGGCGACCAGCTCGGCAGCTTGCAGCCTGGTCAGCCACGCATCCAACGCCTCCCAGGTCAGCAGCGTGTCGTACTGGGTATTGGCCACTTTGGTTACGGCAGGCAACGCTGGTGCTGGCGCAACGGGCTGGGGCGCATCGTCAAACAAATCGGGCTCGCGGTCGGCAGCAAGGGCAGCGTTTGCGCTCGTTGCATCAACTGCAGCCAACGCCCGGGCCAGGCCCTTGAACCCATATTTATCATAAAAACCAGCCAGAGCCCTCGTATCCATTGCGCCAACAGCTATATCATCCATAGCAGGTAAACCGCTGACCCAGCCTGTCAGATCGCAATCGGTGCGGATTGTCAGCAGTTGCCGGCCGGTCGGCAGCCAGCCCAGTGACTGGCGCAGGTGCTCGCCCACCGCGCCCTTGATGTTGACCGCATTGGCCACGATGGCATCGAGTGAGCCGTATTCAGCCAGCCATTTGGCCGCTGTCTTGGGGCCTACCTTGGGCACGCCGGGCACGTTGTCCACCGTGTCGCCCACCAGCGTCTGGTAGTCCAGCATCTGCTGTGGCGGCACGCCAAACTCGGCGGTGACCCCAGCGACATCGCGGCGCTTGCCGTTCATGGTGTCGATGATGGTGATGCGCGCGTTGACCAATTGCGCCAGGTCCTTGTCGCCGCTACTGACGATGACTTCCATGTCCTGGGCGGCGGCTGTCGCAGCCAGTGTACCGATCACGTCGTCGGCCTCGACACCCGGCACCGCCAGCACCTTCCAACCCATCAGCCGCACCACCTCGTGAATCGGCTCAATCTGCAAGCGCAGGTCGTCAGGCATGGGGGAGCGGTTGGCCTTGTACTGCGGGTAAATCGCATCACGGAAGGTGGGTCCCTTGGCATCAAACACGCAGGCAGCAAATTGGGCGGGCACCTCTTTGCGCAAGCTTTGCAGCATGTTGATCATGCCGCGAATCGCCCCGGTCGGCGGGCTGCTCGGGTCGCCCGGCACGGCGCGCAAGTCTGGCATGGCGTGAAAGGCACGGTACAGATAGCTGGAGCCATCAACCAGCAGCAGGGTTGGGGTGGAAACATGGTTCATGGTGACATTTTGCCTGTGCGCGCACGCCCGCAACCGGCGTTTCTCTACAATTCAGCGATGTCTATCACCACCCCCACCTGCCGCGCGTCAATCCGCTGTTTCACCCTGACGGCCACGCTGCTCGCCAGCTGCCTGACATGGGCGCAAACAGGGCCCGCCACGGCGGCAACCAGCGCGCCAGACCCGACCAGGCCCTCTGCCCGGCAGCCGGTTGAGCAGCGTACCGAGCGGATTCATATCGAGGACAACAGCGCGGTGATCGACGAGGTGCGCATTGGCGGTCAGACCAAAAGCATTGATGTCCAGCCCAAAGGTGGCATGCCCGCCTACCAGGTGGCACCGACCAGCGGCGAGCGAAGCTGGAAAGTCCTGGGGTTCTGATCGATGGCGGTCTATACCGAGGTCTCGAAAAAAGAGGCACGCGCGCTGCTGCGCACCCTCCAGCTGGGGGATCTCACCACCCTGCAAGCCTGCCCGGGGGGCATCGAGAACACCAATTACTTTGTGTCAACCCTCCTGGATGAACAGCCGCATGACTATGTGCTGACGCTGTTCGAGCGCCTGACCATGGAGCAGTTGCCGTTTTACCTGGGTCTGATGAAACACCTGGCCGAGCGTGGCATTGCCGTGCCTACGCCGCACGGCAACGCCAAAGGCGAGCTGTTGTTTGCCTTGAAAGGCAAACCCGCTGCTGTGGTGGACCGACTGCGTGGCAAAAGCGAGCCAGCCCCAACGCAGGCGCACTGCACACTGGTCGGCGCGGCGCTGGCGCGAATGCACCTGGCCGGGCGCGACTATGCACCAAGTCAGCCCAACTTACGCGCCTTGCCGTGGTGGAACGAGCGCGTACCGGAGCTGCTGCCGTATCTGAACGCAGACCAGCAAGCGCTGATGCGGCGTGAACTGGCGCTGCAAAACCACCTGGCGGCCAGCAGCGAATACGCCGCGCTGCCCAGGGGACCCATTCATGCCGACCTGTTTCGCGACAACGTGATGTTCGAAACAGTTGCTGACGCGCCGCAACTCAGCGGCTTCTTTGATTTTTATTTTGCCGGTGTCGATGCCTGGGTGTTTGATCTGGCGGTGTGCCTCAATGATTGGTGTATTGACCCTCTAGCCCATACCCATCAAGCGCTGCTAGCTACATCTTTCATAACATCTTACAACGCCGTGCGACCCCTGCAAGCCGCCGAGCGAGCCCTGCTGCCGGCCATGCTGCGCGGCGCAGCGCTGCGTTTCTGGATTTCACGCGTGTGGGACTATTACCTGCCACGCCAGGCCAGCCTGCTCAAAGCCCATGACCCGACGCATTTTGAGCAGGTGCTGACGCTGCGCGCCACCCAGCCGCTGGCATTTGATTCATTGGCAGGTTCGTCATGAAGCTCAACCTGGTACCGGCGCGCACCGGAGCCGCCTGGGTCAGACTGGGCGTTCGAACTTTTTTCAAACAACCGCTGGCACTCACCGGACTGTTCTTCATGTTCATGGCGGTGCTGTCGGTCGCCAGCATGGTGCCGGTGCTTGGCCTGCCCATCGCCACGCTGCTGCTGCCTGCTGCCACGCTGGGGCTGATGGCTGCTTCGCGTGAGGCTGATCAGGGCCGCTTTCCCATGCCATTGACCCTGCTGACGGCGTTGCGTGCCGGCCCGGTCAAACGGCGTGCCATGCTGATGCTGGGCGGCCTGTATACCGCAGGCTTCATGCTGGTCATCGGTGCGTCTTACCTGGTGGACGGGGGTGGCTTTGTCGGCACTTACCTGGGCGGAAAAAGCCCCAGTGCAGAGTTGCTGGCATCGGGCGGGTTTCAGTCGGCCATGTGGGTATTCATCGGGCTGCATCTGCCGCTCTCGCTGCTGCTGTGGCACGCGCCTGCGCTGGTGTTCTGGCACGACTTGCCGCCTGTCAAGAGCATATTTTTCAGCCTGGTGGCGTGTGTGCGTAATTTCTGGGCGTTTACCGTGTTCGGCGCGTTATGGATTGGTCAGCATGCTGCTGTTTCCGACACTGCTGCTGGTCGCCTCGATGTTCTTCACCTCGCTGTATTTCACCTACCGCGATTGTTTTGAGCCTTTGGCCGAACCCCCTGCCCAGCCCTGAACCTGACACCAACTTTGTTGCCTGCAGCGTTAAACGTTTCGCAGGAGCGCCGAAAAACCTGGCCAACTCGGCAGGGTGACTTGTTTTCGGCAGTCAGATCGGTTGATAACGAAAGCGTAAGTTGCATGACCCGCAACCGTTGACCGGACTTCTCAACCACCAACAAGGCCTTACCTTGATTCCCAAAAACATGAGGCTGCTGGCACTGGGCGCATCTGTGGCGGTGTTGTCCGTCAAACCGGCCCGTGCCCACAAATCGGCATTGACCGGCTTTTTTATCTCTGCTCAAACCTCAGTATCAGCGTGAGCACATCGCCCACCAAGTAAATGTCGGCCGCCGGGTTGCTGCGGTGGACTGAGCGGTCGGTGATCACCTCGCCCTGGCGGTACGGTTGCCCGTCCAGGTGGGTGAAGGCCTGCGCGTTGTCGCGCAGGTAGGTGAAGTTCACTGGCGCTGAAGCAAACACGTCTTTGCCCAGGTGGTAGCGCTGGCTCACCACCACCTGCCGGTAGCGCGCGGCGCCTGCCAATGCATCGCGCTGCGGCGGGTACAGCAAGGCACCCTGCACCTTGCCTTGGGTGTCCAGGTGCTCGCCACGCGCGGTCAGCTCGCGCATCAGGCGCTGGCGCAGTGCTTGCGACGCAGTGAAGGCCTGCGGGCTGCGGCTGTTGATGGCAGGCCAGTCTGCCGTGTAGCCACGCGCCGCGCGGATGGTTTGCGCCAGATAGCGCTCAATCGCGGCTGGCATGTCGCCATACAGGCTGGCCCCCACCACGTTGTCCAGAAAATGCCGCAGTTCGCCCTTGCCCTCACCCCGGTTGAACGGGTCGCCCATCTGCGCCTGCCCGGGGGTGGGTTGCGGGTCGGCGCTGGTGTGGGCCTGGTAGCCCAGGTAGTCCATCTCTTTCCAGCCCGTGGCACCCGGCCACTTGCGTGCCATGGCCCAGGTGCTGTCCACCGTGTTGCCGGTGCCGGAGGTGAAGCTCGGCGCTTGCTCCGTGCGCACCACACCGCTGTGGCAGCCAATGCATTGGGTCAGCTCCTGCGGGGTTTGCGGGCGCAGCTCGCCGCGGGCGTTTTCAATGTAGCCCGCCAGGTACCAGCCCACGCCGTTGTCCACCCAGCCTTGGGTGGCATGGCCGTAGACCGGCAGGCCTTCTTCCTTCTCGCCGGGGCGAAAGTCGGCATGGTGAAAGTCTTTCCACTTCATCATGTAGCGCACTTCCTTGACGCGCTGCGAGCGGGTGCCGGGGAAGCGGCTGATGTCTGGGCGGGTGCCGTCGGCAGCCACGTCCACATAGTGCAGCGGGTGGGCAAACTCGGTGCCCACCGGGTATTCACCCCGGCGCAGCGTCATGGCTTGCGCCTGGCCGGTGAAAGTCGCGCCATCGGCCGGGGTCAGCCGGTCCTGGATGGCACGCTCCACCAGGTCGAGGTTGCGCTGGTAAACCGCCAGGTTGAACTGTCCGCTGGTGTCCTGCATGAAAGCTTGTGGCAGCCGAATGTAAATGCCCGAGACGCTGCCCGTCATGGGGGTGAAGATGCCATAGGGCATGAAATTGACCGCGCGCCAGCCGGTGACCCAGCCCGCAGCGTCCTTGAAGAAACCGCGCTCTGCTTGTGCGCTGCGCACAAAACCATCGCCTTGCGCGGGCAGGTCGGCAGGGGCCAAGCCGGGGAACAGCCGCATCGGGTGGTTGATGGCACCGTCCCAGTTTTTGGGGCTGCCCGGGCGCTGGGCATAGGCGGCGCTCCAGTTGTCCTGGCGCACATAGCGGGCCATCTCCGGCGCGCCCCACGCTTGCGGGTCGTGCCCCAGGGCGCGCACGGCGGCCAGCAGTTTTTCAGGCTGCAAGGTGTTTTCCCAGGGGTTGGCGGCTGACAGCGGCTCAAACGGCTGGTGCGGCGCAAAGCTGTACTCCAGCTGCAAGTTGCCCAAGCGGGCCTCGGCCCCGGCCTGCGGCAGGTTGTTGCCCAGGCCCAGCTCATACACGCCATTGGTGTGGCAGAACTCGCCGTGCGAGGTCTCGATGTAACACTGCGCCGGAATGTGCGAATACGGGTTGTCAAACTGCACGGGGTTGAAGAAATCCCCCTGCAAGGCATGGACATCGGAGGCGTCGGCAGGTGTGGCACCCGGCCAGGCAGTCACGCACGCCGACAAAACCAAAGCTGCACCGGCAGCACCCGCCAGCGGCCATGCCAGCCGCTTCACCATCGAATGTTTCAACGTCTTCTCCCTCTCTATCTATGCTTTCGAATTTATAGCTATCAGCCCATACAGAAAAAGGGCTAGCCCATGAAAAAGCTAGCCCTTTTTTGACGTGGAGCCGTTGCGCTTAGCGAATGGCTGGCATCCCGCCCAGGTAGCCCACCGGGGCGTTGAACTTGTCGATCTTGGCACCCAGCGCGGTCTTCAGATCGGCGGGAACCGACGACGGCAAGTCACCCCAGTGCTGGTTGTTGGCCATGATGTAGCCGTGGCCGTTCAGGTTGTCCAGCACCTGCAGGCCGGTGTTTTCAGCACCCGCGGCCGAGCTCATGATGCGGGTGAGCTTTTTGGTGTCCACGTTGTAGGCCCACAGGTAGTTGTTGACGTGCATGCCGGAGTCTTCGCCAATGAACAAGGTGCGCATCTTGTCAG
>JAIFMT010000187.1 GCA_020048295.1 Rhodoferax sp. | reverse complement strand
GCTGGCGCGTGTGTTTTTGGCCGCTATGCCAGTGGCCAACATGCTTGCCAGTGCCGATATATTCATAACTGGGCGCTCTACATAAAGACCCAAAGGCGACGTACACCGGAACCGCATGAAATCCAACGAAAAGTCGAAAGCTGACCTTCGGGTTGGCCGGAAGCAGACTTTCGTTTTTGACACCCGAATCTCGGTAGCGGTCATTCAGCGGTGAAAATCTTACTTTCAATCTGGCGGTCGGCACTGCAGCGCAATGTACATCTCTACATTGCGCTGCCTATGCACAGTTTGAAACTATGCACACAATTGTTTTCGCGACTGGCAACCACCGCATTTTCATTGGCTTGCTGGGGAAAAGTGAAAATCACGTCTGTACATAGTTTCTAGACAATTGCGGTGCGTCCGTGTGGCTACACCGGAGCATCTTGAACTGCAGTGAGCGACGTTAATGAGTGCGCCCAATCGAGGGGCGTAACATTGAACTGTTGCCCTTGAAGGATGCGGCGTTGACACTGCCTCAAAAAACCCAGAAACTATGAAAAGGCATTCCACGGCTTGCCAGGCACTTGCAGCTGGTGAATCGACTCCGACCAGTCTACCAGCTGTGCATAGTTTCAAACTGTGCATAGGCAGCGCGAGCCGGCGTTCGAGATGAGTCATGAATTTTTATCGACTTCTCCAGAGCGGTCATTGCCGGCGCTGGTCCAGTTTTGTCATTTTTCGATACCCGAAACTCAGGAACAGTCGTTACGGCGTGAGCAAGACCGTGTGAGCACGCCTGTTGATATATTTAGATTTACAGGAGTGCGGGGAAACTTGGTGAAAACAGTCTGCCAACATCGTGCTTCACCATCCCTCATATCGATTTCCCCACTGCGGCGGTGTTCAAGCCCATTGCCGAAGATTTCAGTGCTAAATCCAAAGTGTCCACGAACTCGGCGAGTTTGATGGGCTTGGTCAGATAGCTGAGGAAACCAGCCGCAAGGCCATTTGCGATGTCGCTGGGCAGCGCGTTGGCGCTGAGAGCGATGATGGGAATGTGTGCCGTCAAGGGGTCAGAGCGCAATATTTTCATGGCTTCGATCCCGCTGAGGCCGGGCAGGTTGATGTCCATCAAAATCACATCTGGTTGATGGGCGCGCGCAAATTCGATCCCTAGATGGCCATCCGCCGCGCTCAACATCCGCAGGTCAGAGCGGCGGGCCACCAGTTCCTCAATCAATACCAGGTTGGCCGGGTTGTCTTCCACATACAGCAGGGTTCGCAGCGTTGTGCCATCCAACACCTGCGGTTGCGCCAGCGTCGTCTGCGCCACATATTGAGAGGCCAACGGTGGTGCCGTCGCCAACCTTAAATCGATCCAGAACACAGTCCCCTCCCCGACGGTGCTATCCACACCGATGGTGCCACCCATCAGTTCGACCAGCCGCTTGGTCACGACCAAGCCGATGCCGGTACCTTCCTCAGGGCCGAATTCCTTGCCGAGACGGTTAAATGGCTGAAACAGTTGCGCCAGCTGATCTTGTGTCAGCCCCACGCCGGTGTCCTGGATGCTGATGCGAATCGAATCCTGGGTCATCAGGGTGCACGCCAAAGTGACCGTGCCGCCAGGGTTGTTGTATTTGATGGCGTTGGACAGCAGGTTGATCAGCACCTGCTTCATCCGGGTTCGATCGACCTCGACAAAATGGTCTGATTCAAGTGGTAAAAACATCAGGTCGATCGCACGCTGGCTGACCTGCGGCTCGACCATGGCGCGGCATTCGTTCATGACCTCTACCAGCGAGACCGGCTCCAGCGACAGCGTGATCTTGCCCGATTCGATCTGCGCCAGGTCGAGGATTTCGTTGATCAGCTCCAGCAGGTACCACCCCGCGTTGAGAATCTGGACCAGGCTGCGTTTTTGCTTTGGCGTCGGCTCTGGCGAGTCGGATTCCATCAGCTGGGCAAAACCGAGGATGGCATTGAGCGGTGTGCGCAATTCATGGCTCATGCTCGACAGAAATTCTGACTTGCCAAGGTTCGCTTTTTCCGCCACGGCCTTGGCGCGCTCCAACTCCACATTTTTCTCCAGCAACGCCTGATCCATGAATTTGCGCTCGGTGATGTCGCGCGCTGCGGCGAACACGCCGAGGACATTGCCCTTGACGTCCCTGTAAACGGCCGCGTTGTAAAGCACGTCCATGATCCGCCCCGTCGTGTGGCGGATGGCGAGCGGGTAATCACGCACCAAACCCACGGAAAAGACCTTCTGGTAACCGATGCGCGCCTGGTCAGGCTCGGTGAAATAATTTGAAAAATCGGTGCCGATCAGCTGGTCACGCGGCACACCCGTGGCCTGCACGGAGGCGTCGTTCACATCGGTGATCTTGCCTTGTGCGCTGATGGTCACCAAGGGGTCCAGACTGGCTTCAATCAGGCTGCGGGCGTACTCGGAGAGCGTTTCTGCGACATCCTTTGCTTTCAACAGTTCATTGGTTCTGGCATGCACCACGTCCGCGAGGCTGTCGCGGTGCTTTTCCAGGTCCAGCGCGGCTATCTCGACACGCACGACCATGGCGTCGAACGAAAGCGCCAGGTCACCGATTTCATCGTGCCGCGTCAGCTTCAGACGGTGCGTGTAGTTGCCCGCCGCCAATTGCTTGGTGCCTTGTTCAAAAATGCGCAAAGGTCGCAGGATGCGTCGGCTGACAAGAAGCCAGACAAAGCCAATGAGTGTTCCCATCGCCAGAATGACCAGCCCAATCACCACTTGCAGGCTCCAAAAGGCCGACTTCGCTTGCTCCTGGTTGCCACGAATCAGTTCATGCCCGATGTCGATGACCTCCTGGGTCACCACCAGCAGCGATGCAACGGCGCGCGACTCCATAGCCACCTCAAGCTCTGAGCGGGAGGTGGTGGCGTTGGTGGTCGCACCCAGCCCACGGGTGAGTCGCGGATAGATGATCTGCATCAATTGGATCTTCTTGCGAATGCTCTCCAGATTTGCCTTTTCACGGGGCGTCGTGATGCGCATGCGGTCAATCTCACGGGTGACACTGGCGATCTTGCGCTGCCATTGGTCCTGGCTGCGCACCTCATGAAACAGGGCGGTTTCCACCGCTACCTGACGCAACTGCGAGGCGCTTTCAATCAAATCCTGCGCGGCAGTGATGTCACTCGTTGTCTGCGCCACATCACGCACCGACATCACCGTCATGACAACGGCCACTGAAATAATGACGGCTGCCAACACAAGCAAGCCGTTGATTTGCGAGCGTATCTTCAAGACAGCTCCTTAATGCACGACCGTCACAGCCGTCGGCAACACAGCTTCGAGAGGTTGGTACTTCATGGCATTCAGATAATTTGGCATGGCACCAGACGGCACCAGCCCCTTTTGCATGGCCCAGCGCGTTTGATCATCCAGCGCCAGCAGCATCGACTGGTCGAGCGAGACGGCGTAATCTTCAGGCTCAAACAGTTTCGCCATGGTGGCATCGTCAATCTTGACCGCACGCCCTATCGCGCGGCGCGCCTCGACCGGATCGGCAAGAATGGCCTGGTTGGCAGCAATCAACGCGTTCAAGACCCGGCGGACTTCCTGTGGATGGCCATCGATGTAAGACGGCTTGCCCACCAGCATAAAGCGAGCCGCATACACATCCTCCGCATGAAACACCTTGATGCGGTCGCCCATTTCAGCTTCAAGCCTGGCGCGGAAAGGTTGAAACATCACCGCTGCGTCGATCTGACCTGCCTTGAAGGCGCTGATCAGCTCGTCCGTCCTCAGGTCGGTCAAATTCACTTTGTCACTGGGCACACCACGCGCCTGCAGCATGGCGTCCAGAAAATAGGGCATGTTGGTGCCCATGGTCACGCCGACTGACTTACCGCGCAGGTCTTGAATTTGCTTGATGCCAACGTCGCTTTGGACGACGACCGCCAAGTCGCGTCGCACCTGCGAAATGCCGGCAAGCATAGCAATGTCAGCGCCGCCGAGCAGCGCGAACATGACCGGGGTGTCTGCCACCACAGCCAAGTCTGCCTTGCCATTGAGCAAGGATTTCAGCGCATCTTTACCCAACTCAAATGGTTGGTTGATGACATCCACGCCAGCCTTCTTAAAGTGGCCCTGGCCGTAAGCCACATGCACCAAGGCGCTGCTGATCTGCGTTGGCACCGCAATCGTCACCTGACTCACGGGCCCCATCGTGGCAACCGGCGACCGCAGTGCCAGGAAAGCCACGACCCCAACCGCCAGTGCCGCCAGCGCCCACAGCACAGCGCGCCTTTTCAACGCGCTGGTATCTCGATCATTGGAAGCGGTCTTCATATTTTGACTTCCTGTTCCATCAAAAAAAACAGCCTACAAAACCGCGGCTGATGCGCCGTGGATTCATGTAAGCAGTGGGCCAAATTGTCACACAGTGCGTCTTGTTGTGGCAAAACAAAATAGATTGAGAGCGGTCCAGGCGCACGAGCCTGGCCTGTGAATGCTCAGTTTGGCTACTGACCCAACGGCGGCCCGAGATGAGCAGAATTACGTCTGCAGAAAGACCGTCAAGCTGAAATCTTCGGTAACTGTCGACTTTATCGATAGAAGGATGGTGAAAGGGGGAGATCAACAAGCGCCATCCGACGACCGCTCCCGAATACCCTTGGCCAAGTAGAGTCAATATGGAGCACTGGTGCCAATGACTTCACGGGAGCAACCGAACTAAATCTATGGAGCGCAGCGCCCAACTCCTGCTGCTGCCAAAGAGACCATTGGCCAGGAAAACTGACATCTTCAATTAAACGACTGCTTCCGGCTTTTGGCGCTGACGGTGAGCGACTGCTTTCGAATAAATACAAAGGCAGCTTTTCCACTGTCCGGTGGACTTCATGCTGACCGGATGTACGTCGGCTTCGGGTCTGTTGAAGTCAGCCGCCCAAAATTTGCCCCGTTTTCACTCGACGGGCTCCAGTAGGCTGCTTGCGGCCTGCTGACATCGGCATACCCGGTGGCGGGTGCACTCTGAAATCTGCCTTTGGGCCAAGTCCCGCAACTCGGCCATTCCGACCATTCGACTGACTGGCTGATTCGGGCAGGAATGTCACCTTGAAAGCAGTCCCACAATTCGACACATCATTCTGCTGAGCGGCAGGTATGCCATGCGGCACGGCTTGCCATTCGCCTGAAAAGTCGGCGCTGTCAGGACGGCAGCTTCGCGCTGTCGACTAGGGGTTTATCGTAGGCAATCTGTAGATTTCATGCATTACTGTTGACTCATCATTCGTTTATAGTCGCTTCTCTGAAAAAAAGCCGAATATTCAAGATGTGCGCGATTCTTCCTGTTCAGTATGTGGGGCGGCAATGTGCGTCACCGAATAACACTTGCAAGTTGATTGACTATTTCCGCTGATCATCCTGTTGGGAAATACGATGCACATCCTGTTTGTCGAAGATTCAAGAGCTAGCGCCCTTCCCGTGATCGCCTTCCTGGAACAAGCCGGGCATCAGGTCACCCACGTGATGGATGGACTGGCCGCTGTCAATGCCTTTGCTGCCAGCCCGCCCGATATGGTGCTGATGGACGTGGTGATGCCGGTCATGGACGGCATCAATGCCACGCGCAGCATCAAGGCCCTGGGCGGTGCCCGCTGGATTCCCGTTATCCTGATGACCGCGCTTTCTGCGCGCGACGAAGTCGTCGCCGGGCTGCAAGCGGGGGCAGACGACTATCTGATCAAACCGATCGTCTTTGAAGTTCTGCAGGCCCGCATTCAGTCGATGCAACGCATCGCCACGATGCAAGACAGCCTGTTCGGCATCCTCGACAACGTCTACGAGGGCATCCTGACCATCGACGACCGGGGCCGCATCCAAAGTTATAACCGAGCGGCGGAAAGCATCTTCGGCTACACGGTGACGGAAGTGATGGGGCGCAATGTCAACATGCTGATGCCCGCGCCTTATGCCGCCGAGCACGACGGCTATCTGGCGCGCTACCAGCGCGAAGGCTCGCCGCGCGTCATCGGCATCGGGCGCAAGGTGCGTGGCCTGCGCAAGAACGACGAGATTTTCCCGATGCGTCTGGCGGTGACAGAAATCCAGCGCGGCGCCAGCAGGGTGTTCATCGGTCTGGTCAGCGATATCTCCACCGAGGAAGCCGCGCGCGAGCGCATCGAGTTTCTCGCCCTCCACGATGCCCTGACCGGCCTGCCCAACCGTGCCCAGTTCAACGCCCGGCTCGAAGCGCTGTGCGCCCAGTCAGGCGATGGCATGCACGCCGTGCTGTTCCTCGACCTTGACGGCTTCAAGCCGATCAACGACGCGCATGGTCACGAAGCCGGCGACGAAGCCCTGAGAATCGCCGCGCAGCGCCTACGTCATGATCTCGCGGAGGGAGACTTTGTCGCCCGGCTCGGTGGCGACGAATTTGTCGCCATCTGCCATGACATCGCCAGTGCCGATGCTGCGCGCGCCATTGGCAATCGCCTGCTGGCCGCCATCGCGCAACCGATGACCCTGCTCGGCACCCCCAGCCACATGGGTGCCAGCATCGGCATCGCGCTGCTGCCGCAACACGGTCACACCGCCACTGACATCCTCACCGCCGCCGACCACGCCATGTATGTGGCCAAACGTCGGGGCAAAGGCCAGGTCATGCTGGCAGAAAGCAAGCCATGAGACAAATCACCAGCCAGGCCTTGCGCGTCGTTGCCCTCGGCCAGTTTGCCGATGCCCTTCCCCCGCTCGCACCGCGACTGGCCGCCCTGAACGTGGCGCCGCTACGCGTCGCTACCGTCGAGCAGTTGCCGGGCCACCTCGACGCCCATGACATCCTGCTGACCGAACTGGAATGGCTCAATACACTGCCCGCCGCGCAGCGCGACGAACTGGCCCGTAAAGTGGCTTCGGCCGCCAGCTGGATTGCGTTGACCGACCCAACGGCAGGCTTCAAGGACCAGGTCACTTGGCAGCGCCTCGGCGTCCGACATTTCTTCCAGAAGCCGCTCGACCCCGAACGGCTCGCCGGGCTGGTGGAAGACTTCCACGACCGCCTGGCCGGGTCGCCGATCCGCGCCATCCTGCTCGATGACGACAAAAGCAGCCTGTCCTATTACAGCGAAGTGCTGCGCCATGCCGGCATCCATGTGCTGGCCACCCAGGACCCCTTGCTGGTGCTCGAATCGCTCGACGAGCACAAACCGGATGTGCTGGTACTCGACATCGAAATGCCTGGCTGTCGCGGCCCGGAACTGGTCACGATTGTGCGCCAATGTCCAGCCTACGCGCGCCTGCCGGTGATCTTCCTGACCGAGATGCAAGGCATGCAGGACAAACTGCTGGCGCGTGCGGCAGCGGCCGAGGACTTCCTGACCAAGCCGGTAGCCCCAGAATTGCTGCTGTCTGCGGTTGAATCCCATGCCCTGCGCTATCGCGCCTTACTGCGGGCCGAAGCCCTCGGCCAGCGGCAGCAGGCCCAAGCCCGCCTGCGGCTCGAACAATTACGCCAGGCCATCGACGAACATGCCATCGTCAGCATCGCCGACGCCAAGGGCAACATCGTTCATGTCAATGACAAGTTTTGCGCCATCAGCAGCTATACGCGGCAGGAACTGCTCGGGCAAAGCCATCGCAGGGTCAAGTCCGGGTTGCACGACGCGGCGTTTTACAACGACTTATGGCAGACCATCGTCAGTGGTCGCGTCTGGCAGGGCGAAGTCTGCAATCGGCGCAAAGATGGCGAAGTTTACTGGGTTGAGGCGACCATTTATCCCATCCTCGACAGCAGGGGCGCGCCGGTCCAATATATTTCCATCCGCACCGACATCACCGCCCTGAAAGCCACTCAGGCGGCCTTGCGCATCGGCCAGGAGCGCCTGCGGCGCGGCCAGGAATTTGCCAACATCGGTACCTGGGAATGGACTATCGAGACCGGAGACCTGTTCTGGTCCGAGCGCATCGCCCCGCTGTTCGGCTATCAGGTCGGCGAGTTGGCCACGTCCTACGAGAATTTCCTCAACGCGATTCACCCGGAGGATCGCCAGCCAGTGACTGACGCCGTAGCAGCGTGTATCGAGCGCAACGC
>JAIFMT010000224.1 GCA_020048295.1 Rhodoferax sp. | reverse complement strand
CCGAGTGGTGAAATAGGTAGACACATCGGACTTAAAATCCGCCGCTTCGTGAATAACGGGCATACCGGTTCGACCCCGGTCTCGGGCACCAGCATTGAATAGTGTGCTACACTATATATAGCTTTTTAGCAAAGCAGATTTTTGCATGAAGGCAACCGTTTGAGCAGTTTCTCGGAAGCTGGCAAGCTGCCCACACCATCAATCCAAATGAAACTTGCCACCTGGAACATCAACTCGCTCACCGTGCGCCTGCCGCAGGTGCTGGACTGGCTGCAAAGCAACCCGGTGGATGTGCTGGCACTGCAAGAACTTAAGATGACCGACGACAAGTTTCCGCATGCCGCGTTCAGCGAGGCCGGCTATTGCGCCCAGTGGTTTGGACAAAAAACCTACAACGGCGTGGCCTTGCTGTCGCGCGCGCCGGCGCAGCAGGTCATCAAAAATATTCCAGGTTTTGAAGACGACATGGCGCGCGTGCTATGCGCCAGCTATCCGTTTGGCGAACAGCAGACCCTGCGTGTGATCGGTGCCTATTTCCCCAACGGCCAAGAACCCGGCAGCGACAAGTTTGACTACAAGATGGCCTGGCTTGAAGGGCTGCGAGCCTGGGTGCGCAGCGAGCTGCAAACGCACCCCGATCTGGTACTGATGGGTGACTACAACATCACTTTTGACGATGCCGATGTGTGGGACCCCGAGGGCATGCGCGACCAGATTCACTGCACCGACGAGGAGCGCTACCAACTGCAGGCGCTGATTACACTGGGTTTGACGGATGCCTTCCGGCTGTTTGCACAAGCACCCAAAAGCTACTCGTGGTGGGACTACCGCGACATGGCCTTCAAACGCAACCGAGGCATGCGCATTGACCACATTCTGATCAGCCAAACCCTGAAAGCCCGGGCGCGCGCCTGCTGGATCGACAAAACACCGCGCAAAAACGAACGCCCCAGCGACCACGCGCCTGTCGTGCTTGAATTGACTTGATCTAACGCAAGACCGATTAACATCGCAAACTCGCGACCCGACCTGGACCTGCCCGACGGTCGGGTTTTTACACCTTCATCCCGACATGAATTGCCACCCCTTGCAATGCACTTCCAGCTGCCCTTTCGCCCCGGACTGACTGCCAAGACGGTGCTTGCCGCTTCGGTGGTGGCGCTGGTGGTCATCGGCGCGACCTTCTGGACCAACCGGGCATTTGAGCGGCTGCACCGCACACTTGATGTGATGTCAAGCACTGGGCTGGAGCAATTGATGACCTCGGTGCGGCTGGTGCAGCAAACCGAATCACTGGTAAGCCTGGGCCTGATTCTGGCGCAGTCTCAAAGTCACGACGAACGGCGTCGCACCCTGCTGGAGTTCAATGACCGCACCGAATGGATGCGCAAGCTCAGCGCCGAACTGATGCCAATGGCCTCCGACACCGAAGTCATTGCCCGCATCACCCAGCGCCAGCTTGATTTGACCCACAACATTGAAGCGCTCAATGCCTTGGTACGCGACCGCATTGATGGCAACCGCCAGCCGGCACTGGCCAACGACATTGCCCTGCTCGGCAACAAAAACCGGGAACTCGCTGGCGAGTTGTCGGTGATGATGGGTTATTTTTCAGCGGCGCGGCGCAGCCAGTTGGCTGAGCAAAGCGCGCAGCTGGCGCAAGAGGTCAGAAACCATCAGAGAAGCCTGATCGTACTGACCGCCTTTTTGCTCATTTCGGTGCTGCTCAGCAGCATCTATTTTGAACGCCGGCTGGTGCGCCGTATCCTGCGCCTGCAGCGCGCAGTGGCCAACCCGAAGGTGGAGCCGGCGCAGTTGCTGCTTGATGGCAACGACGAATTGACGCAACTGGCCACCACCGTGGGCTCGTATGTGCAGCGTATTCAAGAGCATGAAGCCCTGATGCGCCATGCCAACGCCGAGCTGGCCTTTCTGGCCGAGCACGACCCACTGACCAAGTTGGCCAACCGGCGCCATTTTGACGCCGCAGCCCACCGCTTGCTGCTGCAGAGCACGCTGCCGCTGTGTGTGGTGATTTGTGATATCGACTACTTCAAGCGCGTCAACGACGAACACGGGCACGCGCTGGGCGACCAGGCGCTGGTCCACCTGGCGCAGCAACTGCAATCGTGCATGCGCGCCAACGATCTGCTGGCGCGCTTTGGTGGCGAGGAGTTTGCCGCCGTGCTGCCCGTGCGCAACCCGCAGGAAGCGCATGAAATTCTGCAACGCATGCAGCAAAAAGTGGCCGAGCATCCGCTACACATGGGCGAGATAGGCACGCTGACGCTGACCCTGAGCTATGGCGCAGTGCTGGTTGAAGACCTGCCACTGTCATCCGACACAGAACTCAAATATGGCCATACTCTGCTGAATCTGGCCTTGCGGGCGGCCGACGATGCCCTGTACGCCGCCAAACACGCGGGTCGCAACCGCATTTGCTTTGCCGCCAGCACCTTGCATGCCGGTGTTTTGAAAACCGAGAACCCATCATGACGACAATTTTGCGTGCCTCTCGCCTGCCACGTCTGCTGTGCTTCACCATGCTTTGGCTGAGCCTGTGTGGCCTGGTGCAGGCGCGCGACAGCATCCGCATTGGCTTGCAACTGGAGCCGCCGCTGCTCGACCCTACCGTCACGGCGGCCGCCACCGCTGGCGAAATCACTTACTGCAATGTATTCGAGGGCTTGACAGTGCTTGACAGCCAGGGCAAGGTGCAGCCGCGCCTGGCCAGCAGCTGGAAGGTGTCGGACAATGGTCTGCGCTACACCTTTGAGCTGCGTCAGGGCATCGTTTTCCACGATGGCAAGCCTTTCACGGCGCACAGCGCGACCTTTAGCCTGCAACGCATTCTTGCCGCCGACTCGAAAAATCCGCAGAAGCCTTTGTTTGCCAAGGTCCGTGCCGTTGAACCCCAAGGTAGCGACAAACTGGTCATTTTGCTCAACCAGCCCGATGCGCTACTGCCGTTTGCGCTGGCCCTTCCCGCTGCCGTGATGGTGCATCCCGACAGCGTGGCCAGCAATGCCGCGCAGCCGGTGGGCACCGGGCCCTTCCGCTTTGCCCAATGGAACCGGGGACATGGGGTGAAACTGGAGCGCTTTGACAAGTATTGGGGCAAACAGCCCGCCTTGAACAGTGCACAGTTTCTGTTCATGCACACCACGGCCGAATCCGAAAACATGCTGGCTGAAGGCCTGGTCGATGGCCTAGCCAGCGTCACCAAGGTCACCGATCACTTCATGGTGCGGCCCGATTACAAAATGCGCTCGCGCAACCTGGAGGGCAAGATGATCCTGGCAATCAACAACGCCCGCCCGCCGTTCAATGACATCCGGGTGCGCCGCGCGCTGGCGCACGCCATCGACCGCGAGAAGCTCAGCCAGCTCTACGGTCCACAGCTCAAGGCCGACCTGATTGGCAGCCATTTCTCACCCGCGCAACCGGCGTACGTCAATCTGGTGCAGCGCTACCCGTATGACCCAAAGCTGGCGCGCAGCCTGCTGGCCAAAGCCGGTGTGGCCACGGGCACGGCGCTGGCCATCAGCGTGCCTCCAACCGACTACGGTCGCTTTGGTGGCCTGCAAATTGCCAGCGACCTGGAAGCCGTCGGTTTTCGGGTGGAACTGGTGCAGCTCGACTGGAAGCGCTGGATGAGCGAGGTGTTTGAGCAGAAAAACTACGCGGTGACGCTGATCCTGCACGTCGAGCCGATGGACCTCAATATTTATGCACGCGACAACTATTACTTCAATTACGACAACGCTACGTTCAAGGTAATTTGGCAAAAGGTGCTGGGCGCGCGCAGTGATGCCGAACTCAAACAGCTGCTTGGCGACGCGCAGCGACAGATCACTGAAGACGCGGTCAACGTGTTTTTGTTCATGCGGCCCGAGCGCAATTTCATGCACCGCGACTTGGCCGGCATGTGGGAGAAGAACCCGATTCCGTCGTTTGTGCTGGAAGACATCTACTGGACCAAGTGAACATCAATGGCTTGCAAGCCAGCTGGACGGTACGGTTTACTCCAATCCCAGTTCCTGAATCTTGCGCGTGATGGTGTTGCGCCCAATGCCGAGTTTTTGCGCCGCCTCAATGCGCCGACCGCGCGTGGCGGCCAGTGCGGCCAGAATCACGCGCGACTCAAAACGACGTGTCAGTTCATCCCAGACATCGGTGCGATCGGTATTGAGCAAGATCGTGGCATCGAGCGCCAGACCGTGCTCCCAACTGTCCGGGTTGGGCGCCGCCTTGCCACTCAAGACGGGAGGCAGCGGACTGTTCAACGGGGTGTTGAACGGCGTGATCAGTGGTCGCAGCACTTCAGTGGGGGCACTTGGCAGCGTTGACATCGGCACGGACTCAGCCACGGGTTCAGCCGCTGTCACGCCGACTTCGGGCGGCAGGTCTTTGGGCTCGACCATTTGTGCCGGGGCCATCACGGTGAGCCAATGGCAGATGTTCTCCAGCTGTCGCACATTGCCCGGAAAAGCAAAGTTGCCCAGCCAGGCCAGCGCGGCGTCAGAAATACGCTTGGGCTCGACTCCGAGCTGGGCGGCACTTTGCTGCAAAAAGTGCCGCGTTAACACCGGAATGTCTTCACGCCGCTCACGCAAGGCGGGCAGGCGCAGGCGGATGACGTTGAGGCGGTGAAACAAATCCTCGCGAAAAACGCCGTCCTTGACACGCTGCTCCAGGTTCTGGTGCGTCGCGGCAATCACCCGCACATTCGTTTTGACCGCCCCATGGCCGCCGACGCGGTAAAAATGACCATCGGAGAGCACCCGCAGCAAGCGGGTCTGCAAATCAAACGGCATGTCGCCAATTTCATCGAGAAACAGCGTGCCGCCATCGGCCTGCTCAAAGCGACCCCGGCGCATGGTCTGAGCACCGGTGAACGCGCCGCGCTCGTGGCCAAACAGCTCCGACTCCAGCAGGTCTTTCGGAATGGCCGCCGTGTTGATGGCCACAAACGGCCCGTTGGCGCGCGGCGAATGTTTGTGCAGCGCCCGTGCCACCAGCTCTTTGCCAGAGCCGGACTCGCCGGTGATCATCACCGTGACATTGCTTTGACTCAGGCGGCCAATCGCCCGAAACACGTCCTGCATGGCCGGTGCCTGGCCCAGCATCTCGGGCGCGGCGGCCACCTGCTCGACGCTGAATTCCTCGCGCTGGCTTTCCTCAACCGCGCGGCGAATCAGCTCCACCGCCTTGGGCAGGTCAAACGGCTTGGGCAAATATTCGAACGCACCACCCTGAAACGCCGACACCGCGCTGTCGAGGTCAGAGTAAGCAGTCATGATGATCACCGGCAGCGCCGGAAAGCGCGCCTTGACCTTGTCGAGCAAGTCCAGCCCCGAGCCACCGGGCATGCGGATGTCGCTGACCAGCACCTGCGGACCCACATCGTCATCACTGGCGAGCGCCGTCAATACGTCGCGCGCGCTGGTGAAGCTGCGCGTGGGCAAGTCCTCGCGCAGCAGTGCTTTTTCAAGCACAAAGCGAATCGACTGGTCATCATCTACGATCCAAATGGGCTTCATCGTTGGTGTCACTTTCGGTTAGGCCCCAAGCTGACGGGCACACTGCGCACCTTTGCAGTGTGCCCAGGCGCACCCGTTCAGGGTAGCGGAATCAAAATCTTGAAATCTGTCAGGCCTGGCACGCTCTCGCACTCGATCAACCCCTGGTGTTGCCCGACAAAGGTTTGCGCCAATGTCAGCCCCAGACCCGAGCCCCCTTCGCGCCCGGATACCAGCGGATAGAAGATACGGTCTTTGATCGCGTCTGGCACACCAGGCCCGTTGTCGATGACATGCAATTCCAGTGCCAACCGGTAGCGCTGTTTGCCAAAAGTGGTTTGGCGTGCCACCCGGGTACGAAAAGTCAGCCGGGCATCACCCTGCGTCATGCGATCCGTCAGCGCCTGACAGGCATTGTGGGCAATGTTGAGCAGCGCCTGGTTGAGCTGTTCGGCATCGCCGCGAAATTCAGGAATCGAGGTGTCGTAGTCTTGCACCACCACCAGTCCCTTGGGAAACTCGGCCAGAATGAGCGAACGCACCCGCTCGCACACGGCATGGATGTTGACGTCACCCACCACATGCGGACGCCGGTGCGGGGCCAGCAACCGGTCCACCAGCGACTGCAGACGGTCAGCTTCGCGGATGATGACCTGGGTGTATTCGGTCAGCTCGTCGGAATGCATTTCCATTTCCAGCAACTGCGCTGCCCCCCGAATGCCGCCCAAGGGGTTTTTGATTTCGTGCGCCAGGTTGCGAATCAGTTCCTTGTTGGCCTGCGCCTGCTCGGCCAGGCGCTCTTCACGGTCTTTGCGGGTTTGTTGCTCCAGCGGTTGCAGTTCCACCATCAACTCCGGGCCTTCGGTGGGAGTGACGATCACATACACCGGCAAGGGCTCGCGCCCCATGCGCAGCAACCATGCGTCGTAGCGCAAGGCCGGAAACTCGCGCTCACCCGCGCCCAGCAAGGCAGCGCGCAGGTGGCCGGGCTGATTAAAACTGTCAGGAAAATGCGAACCCACCAGCACCCGGCGTGAGATACCGCGCGCGTCTTCCAGCGCTGCGTTGGCAAACAGCACGGTGCCATCGGTGCGCACCACGGCCACCAGGGTGGCCAGCAGGTCAAGGGCCTTGAACCGGTCAGCGGCCGGCAGGTTCATCGATGGAATGGTTTTTTTCACGGCGAGCTATGTAAATCAACGCGTTGCGGTGGCATTGGGAGTCCCTGGCAAGCGCTCAAGTTCGCGCCGAATGCCAGCAATGTCGCTTTCGTTGCGCGACAGATTGGCTTTGAGTTCGGCAACACGATCAAGGTATTTCTGGTAATTGCGCGCCTCATCACCCTGCTTTTCGGGGGTGCCGTTGTTGTACTCTTTTTGCAATTCTTCCTGGCGCACCAGCGCCTTTTTCAGCTCGGCCTGCAGGATCAAGCGTGCATCGGAGTCGCGTGATTGCTGTTCGCTGCTGGCAATGCGGTTGCCGCTACCGGCGCTGGTGCTGGCCGCAGGACTGGTATTGGCACCCGCCGCTTTGGCCGCCCGCGGCATTTGCACCACGGTGACATTGCCGCCTTCGACGAGTTTGCAGCCACTCTTGCTGGCATCGGGCCTGGTGTTGGTGTACTCATTGCCACAGCGGTAAATGGTTGTCTGAGCCCAGGCCGGCAGCATGGCTGTCAGTGCCCACAGAAGTAATACAGTTTTCATTGGCGCCTCACACCTTTCGGGTCATGTACGCAAGATGCCAGAACGAGCTCCCCGCTGCAACGACTTGCAACGAGTTTGCCACAATTGAAATTTGCCCAACAGGCACACTGCTTTGTGGCAGGGCACCCCAAGAAAAAAGGACGACCAGCGTCGTCCTTTTTGGCTTGCCTCAACCGGCGGGCTGCACGGCTGAGCCGGGCTGCAACACCGATTACAGCGAGTAATACATCTCGAACTCGATCGGGTGCGTGGCCATGCGCAGGCGCGTGACTTCGGTCATCTTGAGTTCAATGTAGGCATCAAGCATCGAATCGGTGAACACGCCGCCCTTGGTCAGGAAGCTGCGGTCTGCGTCCAGGCATTCCAGTGCCTGGTCGAGACTGTGGCACACGGTAGGAATCAGCGCGTTTTCTTCGGGCGGCAGATGGTACAAGTCTTTGGTGGCGGCTTCACCGGGGTGAATCTTGTTTTCAACGCCGTCCAGACCCGCCATCATCAGCGCCGAGAAACCCAGGTACGGGTTCATCAGCGGATCTGGGAAGCGCGCTTCAATGCGGCGGCCCTTGGGGTTGGCCACATACGGAATGCGGATCGAGGCCGAGCGGTTCTTGGCCGAGTAAGCCAGTTTCACCGGGGCTTCGTAGCCGGGCACCAGGCGTTTGTAGCTGTTGGTGCCAGGGTTGGTGATGGCGTTGAGGGCACGGGCGTGCTTGATGATGCCGCCGATGTAGTACAGGGCGAAATCGCTCAAACCGGCATAGCCGTCGCCGGCAAACAGGTTTTTGCCGTCTTTCCAGATCGACTGGTGCACGTGCATGCCGCTGCCGTTGTCGCCAACGATGGGCT
>JAIFMT010000161.1 GCA_020048295.1 Rhodoferax sp. | reverse complement strand
ATGAAGGCCTGGGCCTGGGCGGTTGCGAGTCCATCAAGACGGTGTTTGTGTTCGAGCGCACCACCTCTGCCTGCAACATGGTGGCCGGCTGTGACATCACTTTTACACAAGCGCTGGAAGGCCAAAGCACCGAGTGCGCCCCGGTGATGGTGGGTGCCGAGCACCCCCTGTTCATCTTGTTTACCTCGGGTTCCACCGGCAAGCCCAAGGGCGTGCAGCACTCCACCGGCGGTTTTGTGCTGTGGTCTAAGCTGACCATGGACTGGACCTTTGACCTGAAGCAGGACGATGTGTTCTGGTGTACTGCCGATATCGGCTGGATCACCGGCCACGCCTATGTGGCTTACGGCCCGTTGGCTGCAGGTGCCACCCAAATCATCTTTGAAGGTGTGCCAACCTACCCGAATGCTGGCCGTTTCTGGCAGATGATCGAGCGTCACAAGTGCAGCATTTTCTACACCGCGCCCACCGCCATTCGCTCGCTGATCAAGCTGGCTGAAAGCGACGAAAAACTGCACCCGGACCGCTCCGATCTGAGCAGCCTGCGCATTTTGGGCTCGGTGGGCGAGCCCATCAACCCCGAAGCCTGGATGTGGTACTACAAGAACATCGGCCATGAAAAATGCCCGATCGTGGACACCTTCTGGCAGACCGAAACCGGTGGTCACATGATCACGCCATTGCCGGGTGCCACGCCACTGGTGCCGGGTAGCTGCACGCTGCCGCTGCCGGGCATTATGGCTGCCATCGTCGATGAAGTTGGCCATGACGTGGCCAATGGTTCGGGTGGCATGCTGGTCATCAAGCGCCCCTGGCCGTCGATGATCCGCACTATCTGGAACGACCCTGATCGTTTCAAGAGCAGCTATTTCCCCGCTGAAATGGGTGGCACGTATTACCTGGCCGGCGACGGCGCGGTGCGCAGTGCTGACCGCGGTTATTTCCGCATCACTGGCCGGATTGATGACGTGTTGAACGTGTCGGGTCACCGCATGGGCACCATGGAAATTGAATCGGCGCTGGTTGCCAAGACCGACCTGGTGGCAGAAGCTGCTGTGGTGGGTCGTCCTGATGAGATGACGGGTGAAGCGATTTGCGCCTTTGTGGTGTTGAAGCGCGGCGTGCCCAGCGGGGACGAAGCCAAGGCCATTGCCAAAGAGCTGCGTGACTGGGTGGCCAAGGAAATCGGCCCGATCGCCAAGCCCAAAGACATCCGCTTTGGTGAAAACCTGCCCAAGACCCGCTCAGGCAAGATCATGCGCCGTCTGCTGCGTTCGTTGGCCAAGGGTGAAACCATCACCCAAGATACTTCCACGCTGGAGAATCCGGCCATTCTGGGGCAGCTGGGTCAAACCTATTAATGCTATGTAATAAATAGCTACTAGCGCATACTGGGTAAGCGCTAGAGGTTAATTTCTCATATAAAAAGCCCGCGTCAAGCGGGCTTTTTAGTTGGGGCGCTGGCGCTTATTTCAGCGTCAAAATCCAGCTCGCCAGTTCTTTGGCCTCAGCTTCGCTGACCTGCGGGTTGGCTGGCATGGGCACCACACCCCAGTTGCCAGCGCCACCTTGCTTGATCTTGATGGCCAGTTTGGCGGCTGCATCTGCACCCGGGTATTTCTTGGCGATGTCCTTGTAAGCAGGTCCCACCACCTTGCGATCGACCGCATGGCAAGCCAGGCAGTTTTTCTTCTTTGCCAGTTCGGGGTTGGCCAGCGCCGTGGTGCACAGGGTGGCCATAGCCAGCAAGGCAATCAGCGAGTGATTCATGGAGTGGTCCTTCGGTGAAATGGGTTAGAGTGGCTTAACGGCATTGTAGGCAGCCGGGTTGACCCAGGCTTGTGCAAAGTGCCGGTGAAGCTTGGTGAATTGTTTGTGAAACATCCTGTCAGGAGTGAGCATGTATTTATTGGGTTTGGGCTTGGTGTTGCTGCTGTTGAAGTACATCGAATGGGGTTTTGTGGCGCAATGGTCGTGGTGGCTGGTGCTGGCCCCGTTTGCCTTGGCGGTGGCCTGGTGGGCATGGGCCGATGGCACCGGCTACACCAAAAAGAAAGCCATGGAGCGCGAGGACAAGCGCCGCGACGCGCGCCGCGCACGTACCAAAGAAGCGCTGGATGCCAATTTCCAGAAAAAACGCCGCTAACCCCGCTTATTTCGCTCCCGCTGTCAAACTACCCGCCTTGACCAGCACCATGTTTTGCGGTTGCAGGTGTTTCTGGATGGCGGCGTTGATTTGCGCCGTTGTCAGCGCGCGAATTTGCGCCGGGTAGTCGTCCACCCAGGTCAGCGGATAGCCCCGATTGATGGCAGTCAGCAAGGTGTCGGCCAGCCCGCCGGTCGTGGCCAACTGCACCTGAAAAGAGCCGGCCAGATTGCTCTTGCGCGATTCGATCTCGGCGGCAGTGACACCGTCTTTGAACCACAGATCCAACTGGCGCCGGGTCGAGGCAATGCCTTGGTCAAGCAAGGCCGGGGCAAAGCTGGCGGTGATGCGCCAGTCGCCCTGGTTGTAGGCATCGTTGCCCAGGCTGGCCCCCACGCCGTAGGTCAGACCTTCCTTGTCGCGAACATTGGCCATCAGGCGGCCGGTAAAGCCGCTGCCCAAAATGGCCGTGGCCACGCGCAGGGCTTGGTAGTCAGGGTCCTGATAGCGCAAACCGCTGGCTTGGCCCAGCAACACCGAGACGCTGGTTTTGCCGCTGACTTCAACCAGTGCCTGTTGCGCTATCGTGGCGGGCGGGGCGCTAGCGTTGCGCAGCGCCGCCGTGCCACCGGTCCAGCCAGCGAAAGCCTTGCCCACTTCTGCCTGTAAGCTGGCGTTGTCAAGGTCACCCACCGCCACCAGCGTCATGTGGGCCGGGCCGTAATGCGCACGGTGAAAAGCAATCACGTCGTCCAGGGTGGCTGATCCAATGGCCGCCAGCAGCGCCTCGGGCGTGGGGTTATGGTTGGGGTGATTGGCCGGATAAGCCAGGCGGCTGAAGGCATCGGCGGCGCGGAAGTCAGTGTTTTCCAGGCTGCGCTGAATGCCGCCCGCGTATTGTTTTTTGGCCTTGGCAAATTCTTCGGCAGAAAAAGCCGGTGTGCGCAGTTGCTCGGCCAGCAGGCTCAGCACCATCGGAAGGTCTTTTTTCAGGCACTTGGCGCTGATGTCGAGCATGTCAGTGCCGGCAAAAAAGTGGATGCTGGCCCCCACCGCTTCAAGGCGCTGGGCAATGGCAAATTTGTCCTGTTGCACCGTGCCCTGGTCAAGCAACATGGCGGTCAGCGCCGCCACCGCCGGGTTGGTGCTGCTTTGTGCGCGTGCTGCCGGCAGCGAGCCACGCAGCGTCACCACATCCTTGACCCCGGTGGTGTAGCTCACCAGATCGATGCCGGCGACCCGGGTGCGCCTGGCCAGTGGGGCAATTTTGCTGACCGTTGCCAGGCTGGCATTGCCTTGCATGGCTGTCATGCCAGCCGGAAAGACACCCGCCTCGTCCACGCCGGGAGTGCGGTAGTAGTTAGGACCGATGTCAGGGCTGGCCAGTGCCGCCTTGGGGGCTGGTGCGACGGCAGCTGTGCCAGCACCCAAGGCGATTGGAATGAACCAGCCGGTGGTGCTTTGGTCTTCATTGAAATACTGGCGCGCCACGCGCAAAATGTCGGCGGTGGTGACCTTGCGCACCGCGTCTTCCAGCGTGTAGTACAGCGTCCAGTCGCCGGCGGCAATGGCTTCGTTCAAATTGCCGACCACGGCAAACGAGCCGTCGCGCTCAAAGGCGGCATCGGCCAGCGTTTTGGCAATAGCGGCCTGCAGTTCGGCCTCGGTCACACCGTCGGCTTTGACTCGCTCGATTTCCTGCACGGCAATTTTCTCGACTTCGTCGTGTCGGGCACCCGGTGCCAGCGGCAAAAACAGCAGGTGCAAGCTGGGGTCAGCATTGAAGCCAGCGTTGCCGCTGACACCGGTGGAGAGGTTTTTGTCGGTGATGGCTTTGTACAGGCGGCTGTTTTTGCCGTCTGCCAGAATCGCGCTGAGCAATGACACGGCGGCGTAGTCAGGGTGTGTAGCCTGCGGGATTTTGTGCGCAATGGCCACCACACCGAGCTGCCCCGGGCGCTTCACGGTGACGCGGCGCGGGCCAGGCTGCAACGGCTCTTCAGTGTAGAGCGCCGGAATTGGCTTGGGCGATTTCGGGTAAACGCCAAAAGATTTTTTCACCAGGGCCAGCGCCTGCTGAGGGTCAAAGTCGCCGACGATGGTCACAGTGGCGTTGTTGGGCCAATAAAAGGTGTCGTAAAACTCGCGCAGTTTGTCGATGCTGACCTTTTCGATGTCGCTGCGGTGGCCAATGGTGGCGTGGTGGTACGGGTGGGCCACAAAGGCGGCGTGAAAAATTTCTTTGTACAGCGCCTGAAACGGCGAGTTTTCACCGCGTTCGTATTCATTGCGCACCACGGTCATCTCGGGCTGGCGGTCTTCATCGCGCAGCAGCAAGTTGCGCATGCGGTCGGCTTCCATGTCGATGGCCGTGGCCAGGTGCTCACTGCCCAGGTTTTCATAATAATTGGTGCGGTCCAGCCAGGTGGTGGCGTTGTAGCGGGCGCCGGTGCGCTCCAGCAACTGATCGACGTTGTTGCCCTTGCTGCGGTCCCGCGTCTTGGTGCCCTTGAACATCAGGTGTTCCAGTATGTGGGTGGCACCGGTGGTGCCGGTCACCTCATTTCTGGAGCCGACGCGGTAGGTCACCATGAAGCTCAGTGTCGGGCTGCTGTGCTCAGGCAGCAGCAACACCTGCAGGCCGTTCGACTGCAGCATATATTCCTCAATGGCTCCTACCGTTTTGACGTGGGTGTAGCCGTCGGCTGCCGGCGGCGCGGCTTGCAGTCGAAAAACAGCGGCCAGCAGGCCCAAAAGCAAAAATAAGCGTTTCACGAATGGCACTCCAAAAAATAGACTCAGCAAGATAGCACAAGCCGTAAAACACCCGCGTCGTTTGCTGTTTTGTGGTTGCGTCACTGGTCCGTGGCGGGCAGCGCAGGCGGACATGAGTGGGTCAAGCGCACACCACCCGCTGCGCGCACGGACGACGCGCTGGCGCTACTCAGGTGCGCGCCGCGAAGTAGGAAAAGACGCCATGTCGTTCCTGTTTTTTCGAAGCAAAAAATGAAATACAGCTGAAAAAACATGGCTCATCTGCCTTAGACTAAAGCATCGTCAGCGTGACTCAGCGCTGCTTTGCCGCACCGGCAAAGACTGCTCGCCAACGTTTTCAACTATTTTGAGGGTTTTATATGCAAACAATCGCGCCGCTTTGGTTGTGGGCCACTTTTGTGGCCATCGTGCTGGTTTCGTTGTTCATTGACTTTGTGGTGCTCAAAAAGCAGGGCGCACAAAACATTGGTGTCAAAGAGGCGCTGAACTGGTCGCTGGTCTGGATTGCCCTGAGCTTTTTGTTCAATGGCCTGTTTTGGTGGGCGGTCAAGGACAGTACCGGCTCAACCGAGATGGCCAACACCCGGTCGCTTGAATTTCTCACCGGCTACCTGATTGAAAAGTCGTTGGCGGTGGACAACATCTTTGTCTTCCTGATGATCTTCACCTACTTTGCCGTGCCCACGCACTACCAGAAACGAGTGCTGATGATCGGCATCATCGGCGCGATCGTGTTGCGCACGCTGATGATTTTGGTGGGCGGATGGTTACTGGCCCAGTTTCACTGGATTTTGTATGTATTCGGTGCCTTCCTGATCCTCACTGGGGTGAAGATGTGGTGGGCTGCCGGCAAAGAGCCTGACCTGAACGACAACCCGGCGCTGAAACTGCTGCGCAAGCTGTTGCCGGTGAGCAAAAACTACGACGGTGAGAAATTCTGGACGGTGGAAAACGGCAAGAAGATCGCCACTCCGCTGTTCATGGTCATCTGCCTGATTGCCCTGACCGACGTGATTTTTGCGGTGGACTCCATTCCGGCCATTTTTGCCATTACCAGCGACCCCTTCATTGTGCTGACCAGTAACGTGTTTGCCATTTTGGGCCTGCGTGCCATGTACTTTCTGTTGGCCGCAGTGGCCAACAAGTTTCACTTGCTCAACTATGGTCTGGCGCTGATTCTGGTGTTCATCGGCGGCAAGATGTGTTTGATCGACATTTACAAAATCCCGGTGCTGTTCTCGCTCGGGGTGGTGGTGGGTATCCTGGCGCTGACCATGCTGCTGAGTGTGCGTACCGCCAAGGTCGAACTTGAGGCAGAAACAAGGCGCTAACCCAATCTGTGCATGCGTAGACTGCTATCAATAGCAGGGCTATGCAAGTGCTGGCTGGAGCAAGCGTCGTACCAGCGGGTGCTGCACTTTCTTTTCGGTGCCAATCGCAAAGAAGTGCTCGCTGACGCCCTCGCACGGTCCCAGCCGCTGCACGGCGTAATGGGCCAGCAGGTCGTCATGCACCCACTCGGCGGCCGGAAATATCCCCATGCCACTGGCCCCAAAGGTCTTGAGCAAGGCACTGTCCTCAAACTCGCCCACCACGCGTGGCGCGATGGCGCGCTGCTCAAACCAGACATCGAGCCGGACGCGCACCGCAGTATGTGCGGTGGGCAACAATACCGGCACATGGGCCAGGCTGTGCGGAAAATCGTGGCTGGCAGCTGCCACCAGAGCCGCAGTGCCGTACCAGCCGATGCCAGATGACCCCATGGCGTGGCCGTACAGCTTGATGTTGGGGTTGGCTGGTGCCGGCCGGTCGGACAACACGATGTCGAGCCGGTGCAATGCCAGGTCGCCCAGCAGGTCATCAAGCGCGCGCTCATGGCAAAGCAGTCGCAAATGCGGCTCGGTGATCACCGGCAGCAGCAGCCGATGCACCACCAGCTTGGGCAGGCCGTCGCACACACCAATGGCCAAACGCAAGGTGGGCGTGCTTGCCGCGTCACGCACCAGCGCCGGCAAATTCTCGCCCAGCTGAAAAATCAGGTCGGCCTGCTGCATGGCGGCTAGGCCGGCCTCGGTCAGCACCAGGCCGCGCCCGGCGGGTTTGAGCAGCGCGTAGCCCAGCGAGCGCTCCAGCTCCCGCACCTGGGCGCTGACGGTTTGTACTGCCATGTCGAGCTTGTCGGCCGCCCTTGAGATGCCGCCCTCTTTGGCCACCACCCAAAAGTAGTACAGATGCTTGTAATTGAAGAGTGTGCTCATAGGTAGGTTTTATGAGAATGTAAATGCGCAATTATCTGCTTTTTAAGGTGCACTCTGGCCACTATCGTTAGGCCTTCCTTAACCCACTGGAGAGAAATCAATGCAGATTATTTTTGAATCCCGCGATACCGATGGCAGCCAGATGCGCGATGTGTCGGTAGAGCGGGTGACCGTTTGTGCTGCGCGCTTGCGTCAACCCGGCTGAGCTGACCGCCAAATTCAAACACCTTGCCCAATCAAGTGACGAACTGCCCTGCGTGGGCGACTGGGTCGGCGTGCACGACCGCGATGCTGGCACGCAGGCCAGCATTCACCAGTTGCTGCTATGACGCTCTTTCCTGCGGCGCAAAACCGCCGGGAGCGACATCGAAGTGCAGATGGTGGCGGCCAATATCGACGTGGCCTTTATCGTGCAGCCACACCGGCGAAGGACGACACACCACCACGCGGCGGCAACTGATGCTGCTGGCACAAGGCGGGCTGTTGATCGCCATGCCCGGCATGCGCGAGCTGGGGCTGCTCGGCACCGGCGACGGCATCGAAGAGGCTTTTTGCTGACACCAGCGCACTGGCAGGCAGCTGCCGCTACCCCGACTGCCAGCATGAGAGTGAGCCAGGTTGCGCGGTGCGCGCGGCCATTGAGCGGCGCGAGCTGAGCGCCGAGCATCTGCAAAACTACCAAAAACTGCGCAAGGAGTCCGAGTTTCACGACCTGTCGGCACAGGATCGGCGCAACAAAAACAAGGTTTTTGGCAAATCTCTGCACACCTACAAAAAACAGAAAGTCGGACCTGGCCGGCGCTAGGGGCAGTGAGACGACACTGCCGCTGCAATCAACAGGAGAAGTTGGCTTATTCAGTTTTTATAGGAATTCAAGTAAGAAATTCTCTGCTTTTCCAGGGTTTATTTGCATCTTATCGTTGAGCCTTCATTAACCCCTGTGAAGAAAACTCGATGCACATCACATTTGAATCTCGCGATGCCGATGGCAACCAGC
>JAIFMT010000162.1 GCA_020048295.1 Rhodoferax sp. | reverse complement strand
CCGTCCAGCCGCGCCAGTGTGGAGTTGGTGTTTGACAACGACGACCACCGCGCCGGTGGCCAGTGGAGTCAGTTTGCCGAGATTGCCGTCAAGCGCGTGCTCACGCGCGACGGCAGCAGCAGTTACTACATCAACAACCAGCCAGTGCGCCGCCGCGATGTACAAGACGTTTTTCTGGGCACTGGCCTGGGGCCGCGTGCCTACGCCATCATCGGCCAGGGCACCATCAGCCGCATCATCGAGAGCCGGCCCGAAGAACTGCGGCTGTTTCTCGAAGAGGCCGCTGGTGTTTCCAAATACAAGGAGCGCCGCCGCGAAACCGAAAACCGCTTGCACGACACGCGCGAAAACCTGACGCGTGTTGAAGACATCCTGCGCGAGCTCAATGCCAATCTGGCGCGGCTGGAACAGCAGGCTGAAGTGGCGCGCAAGTACAAAAACCTCTCGCAGGCGTCGTCACTCAAGCAGCACCAGCTCTGGTATTTGAAGCGATCTGAGTCTGAAGCCGAGCAGTCACGCGTCAAATCAGAAGCTCAGGGGGCGGTCAACGCGCTGGAGGCCCGCACCGCCGATTTGCGCCATGTCGAGGCCGAACTGGAAGTGGTGCGCCAGGCGCATTACAACGCCGGCGACCAGGTCAACCAGGCGCAGGGTCTGCTGTACGAAGCCAGCACCGAGGTGGGCCGGCTGGAAGCCGAAATCCGCTATGTGGTGGAAGCCCGCCAGCGCGTTGAGCTGCGCCTGCGCACGCTGCAAGAGCAGGCACTGCAGTGGGCCAACCGGGGCGAAGAAGCGCAGGCCGAGCTGGAAAACCTGTCTGAGCTGGAACTGCTGGGCGAAGAAAAAAGCGGGCTGCTGTCGGCCCAGGTGGACGACCAGGCGCAGCAACTGCCTGAATTTGAAGAGGCATTGCGCAGCGCGCAACACGCTGCCAATGCGCAGCGCTCCAGCGTGTCCCAGGTGCAGCAGCAAATTGGCGTGCTGGCGGCAGAGCAGCGCAGTATCGAAGAGCAATCCCGCCAACTGGCGACGCGGCGCGAGCGCTTGTTGCAAGACCGCAACGCGCTGGTGGCGCCCGACGAGGCCCGCCTGGCCAGCCAGCAAAGCCAGCTTGAGCAGGCCAGCGAAGCCGCCGAGGTGGCGCAGGCACGGCTGGCCGAACTGCAAGACAGCGCCCCGGAACTGGATGAACAGCGCCGTCGGCAACAACAGGCGGCCAACGGCGAAGCTGCCCGCCTGGCGGACTTGAGCGCGCGCCAAGACGCGCTCAAGGCGCTGCAACTGCGCCTGCAGACCAGCGGCAAGTTGTTGCCCTGGCTGCAAAAACACGGGCTGGAGCAGTTGCAAGGCTTGTGGAGCCGTCTGCACATCGAACCCGGTTGGGAAAACGCGCTGGAAGCCGCTTTGCGCGAGCGACTGAGCGCGCTGGAAGTCAGTCGCCTGGACCTGCTGCGCGCCTTTGCCCAGGACGCGCCGCCCGCCCGACTGGCGTTCTACACACCGCCGCTGGCCGATGAGTTGCCAGCGCCCAGCGCGCAGCCGCGTCTGTCCGATCTGCTGCGTGTGAATGACGCCAGCCAAAAGGCCGTGCTCGACGACTGGCTGCAGGGGGTATTCACCGCCGCAACGCTGGAAGAAGCGCTGGCCAGCCGCAGCCGCTTGCGCCCCGGCGAGCTGATCTACACCCAGAGCGGGCACGCCGTGGGCCGCCACAGCGTCAGCTTTTACGCGCCCGATTCCGAGCAGGCCGGCTTGCTGGCGCGTGCGCAGGAAATTGAAAATCTTGAAAAGCAGTTGCGCGCCCAGACGCTGATGGCCGACGAAGCGCGCGCCACGCTGCAGCGCAGTGAAGCCGCGTACGCCGACGTATCGCAGCGGCTGGTGGCGGCGCGACGCGAAGCGTCAGAAGCACAGGCACGCAGCCACGCGCTGCAAGTCGAAACCCTGCGCCTGACCCAGGCGGCAGAGCAGGCGCGCGGTCGCAGTGCCCAAATCGCTGGCGACCTGGCCGAAGTGGACGCCCAGCTCGATGACTTGCAGGAACGCCGCGTCAGCGCCGAGGCGCGCTTTGAAGAGCTCGACATGCAACTCGCCGACACGCAGGAGCGCCACGCCCAGTTTGATGACCGCGTGATCGCCGCCGAGCGCAAGCTGGCCGAGTGCCGCGAGCAGCAGCGCAGCCTGGAGCGTCAGGCACAAGAGGCCAGCTTTGCCCTGCGCAGCCTCGGCGCGCGCCGCAGTGAACTCTCACGTACTATTGAATCTGCAGCTACTCAGGCAGAGGTGATAAGGGCTGAAGGCCAAAAAGCCCATGAAGAGCTGGACCGGCTCAACGATGCCGCAGCGCAGGGTGGTTTGCAGCAGGCGCTGGCCGCCCGGCTGGAGCGCGAGAAACATCTGGCCGCCCAGCGCAGCCAGTACGACGATCTGACCGCCAAACTGCGTGCCAGCGACGAGCGCCGCCTGCAACTCGAGCGTGAGCTCGACCCGTTGCGTGCGCGCATCACCGAATTCCAGCTCAAGGAGCAGGCCGCAAGGCTGGGCTGTGAGCAATACACCCAGCTGCTGACCGACGCGCAGGCCGACCTGCAAGCGCTGCTGGCCTCACTGGCCGATGCCACGGTGCGCCTGGGCGGTCTGCAAGCCGAGATTGACCGCCTGAACCGCGACATCGCCGCGCTGGGGGCGGTCAACCTGGCCGCGCTGGATGAACTGACGCAGGCGCGCGAGCGCAAGCAGTTTCTTGATGCCCAGAGCGCCGACCTGGTGGAGGCCATGACCACGCTGGAAGATGCCATCAAAAAGATCGACGGCGAAACCCGCGAACTGCTCTCTGGCACTTTCAACACCGTCAATCAGCACTTTGGTGTCATGTTTCCACGGCTGTTTGGCGGCGGCAATGCGCGCCTGGTGGTCACCGGAGAAGAAATTCTGGACTCGGGCGTGCAGGTCATCGCGCAGCCGCCGGGTAAGAAAAACCAGAGCATCGCGCTGCTGTCAGGTGGCGAGAAGGCGCTGACGGCGATTGCGCTGGTGTTTGCCATCTTTCAGCTCAACCCGGCGCCGTTTTGTCTGCTTGACGAGGTGGATGCGCCACTCGACGATGCCAACACCGAGCGGTATGCCAAACTGGTGTCAAGCATGAGTCGCGAAACACAGTTTTTATTCATCAGCCATAACAAGATTGCCATGGAAATGGCTGAGCAACTCATTGGCGTCACGATGCAGGAACAAGGCGTGTCACGCATTGTGGCGGTGGATATGGACGCGGCACTGGGCATGGCCGATCAAGGAGCATGAACATGAATGGGACGATGAATTGGATGGGCATGAGTGAATTGCAGAGTGGCTTGCTGTTGCTCGGCGGCGCGCTGGTGTTGGGGTTGGTGCTGTACAACCTGTGGCTGTGGCGCAAAGGCCGCCCGCGTGCAGCGGCCAGGCTGGCGGCTGACAGCGCCACGCGGGACGCCCAGGAGCCCACCCTGACCGATCCCCAGGCCGGCGATGGCGCCGGCTTTGTGCTGCCGGTACCGGAAAAAAAGCCCGGACTCGATGCGCTGATTGATGTGATTGCACCGATCGCGCTGGAGGCGCCGGTGTCGGGCGATGCGGTGCTGGCCGCCCTGCCGGCGACACGGCGTGTAGGTAGCAAGCCATTTGCCGTGGAAGGGTTCAACAGCGCCAGCAGTCGCTGGGAGTTTGCCCAGCCAGGCCAGCGCTACGGCCAGTTGCAGGCCGGGGTGCAGTTGGCCAACCGTGCCGGGGCGCTCAACGACATCGAGTTTTCTGAATTCATCATGAAAACCCAGAGCCTGTGCGACACGCTGGGCGGCACGCCCGATTTTCCCGATATGCGCGCCGAAATTGGCCGCGCCCGCGAGCTCGATCAGTTTGCCAGCGACCACGATGCGCAACTGGGCTTTGTGTTGCGCGCCAAGCGGGCCGCCTGGAGCCCCAGCTTTGTGGTGCAAATCGCCGCCCGGCACGGCTTTATCGCAGGCTCGATGGCCGGACGCATGGTGATTCCGGCCAGTCAGGCTGGCGCAGCCCCGGTGCTGAGCCTGAGCTTTGATACTCAGGCCGCCTTGGCCGACGACCCGACACTCTCGGCGCTGCGCGAACTCACCCTCAGCCTGGACGTGGCGCAGGTCGATCGCAGCGAACGCGCGTTCGTTCGCATGCATGAAGCAGCCACCGCGATGGCCAGCGAAATGGACGGCGTCATCACCGACGACAACGGCGTGCCCCTGCCGCCGGGTGCCATGGAGGTGATTGCCACCGAGCTGGAGCATCTTTATGATTTGCTCGATCAGCGCGAACTCTCTGCCGGCTCGCCGCTGGCGCGGCGGCTGTTTTCATAGCGCGCCGCCCCGGCCATCACCCCGAGACCGACATGCCCAACCCCACGCCAGACCTGCCAGCCCAAGCCCCAGATGTCGCAACGCAAATGGCGCAGCTGCGCCAGACCCTGCACGCGCATGGCCACCGCTATTACGTTCTGGATGACCCCAGCGTGCCCGATGCCGAGTACGACCGGCTGTTTCGGCAGTTGCAGGCATTGGAAGCCAGCCACCCCGAGCTGGCCACGCCCGACTCGCCGACCCAGCGCGTCGGTGGGCGCGCGTTGGAGCAGTTTGCCCAGGTGCGCCACACTGTGCCGATGCTCAGCATCCGCACCGAAACCGACACGCAGGCCAGCGGCGCCGAAAACTTTGACACGCGTATTCGCCGCGAACTGGGCCTGACCGAGGCCGATGCCCCGGTGGGCTATGTGGCCGAACCCAAGTTTGATGGCCTGGCGATGAGCCTGCGCTACGAGCACGGCACGCTGGTACAGGCCGCCACCCGCGGCGACGGCGAAACCGGCGAAGAGGTCACGCAGAACATTCGCACCATCGGTCAAATTCCGCTCAAACTCCCTGCCGATGCGCCACCGGTGCTGGAGGTGCGCGGCGAGGTTTACATGCGCCGCGATGACTTTGATGCCCTCAATGCGCGCCAGCGCCAGAAGATCGCCGCTGGTGCCAAGGGCGAAAAAACCTTTGTCAACCCGCGCAACGCCGCCGCCGGTGCAGTGCGCCAGCTCGACCCGGCCATCGCCGCACAGCGGCCCTTGAGCTTTTTTGCTTACGGTCTGGGCGAGGTCACGCCAGCCGAGTTGGGTGGGCCGGCCTTTGCCACCCATTACGACTTGCTGCAGACACTGAAAATATGGGGTTTTCCAGTATCAGCCCTTATAGGACGGGCGCAAGGAGCTACAGATTTAGTAGCTTACTATGAGGCCATGGGACGTCAGCGCGACGGCCTGGGTTTCGATATTGACGGCGTGGTCTATAAGGTGGACAGCCTGGCGCTGCAGCAACGCCTGGGTTTTGTCACGCGCGAGCCGCGCTGGGCGGTGGCGCACAAATTCCCGGCGCAAGAAATGCTGACCAGCGTGCTGGCCATCGACGTGCAGGTCGGGCGCACTGGCAAGCTGACCCCGGTGGCCAAGCTCGCGCCGGTGTTTGTTGGCGGTGTCACCGTGACCAACGCCACCTTGCACAACGAGGACGAGGTGCGCCGCAAGGATGTGCGCGTGGGCGACACGGTGATCGTGCGCCGCGCCGGCGACGTGATTCCCGAGGTGGTCAGCGTGGTGCTGCCCTCAGGTCAACTGACCGACGGCAGCTTGTCTGAAACGCTGGCAGACATGGATCGCCAGTCACCCCAACACGGGCGCGGTGCCGTCTTTACCATGCCCAAAACTTGCCCGGTGTGCGGCAGTGTGGCAGTGCGCGAGGAGGGCGAGGCCGACTACCGCTGCACCGGCGGGCTGTTTTGCAGTGCGCAGCGCAAGCAGTCGATCCTGCACTTTGCCCAGCGCCGTGCGGTCGAGGTGGAAGGGCTGGGCGACAAACTGGTCGATCAGCTGGTCGATGCCGGCATCATCCATACCCTGCCAGACCTGTACCGGCTGGGTTTTACTGCGCTGGCGAATATGGAGCGCATGGCTGACAAATCGGCGCAGAATCTGCTGGACGCGCTTCAAAAATCAAAGCAAACCACACTGCCGAGGTTTTTGTTTGGCTTGGGCATTCGCCATGTCGGTGAAGCCACCGCCAAGGCACTGGCGCTGCACTTTGGCACGCTCGATGCCATCATGGTCGCCAGTGAGGCGCAGTTGCTCGAAGTGGCCGATATCGGCCCGATCGTTGCCAAAAGCCTGCGCATCTTTTTTGACCAGCCGCACAACCGCGAGGTGGTCGAGCAGCTGCGCGCCTGCGGCGTGACCTGGCCAGAGGGCGAGCCCGCTGTGCGCGTGCCAACCCCGCTGAGTGGCAAAACCTTTGTGTTGACCGGCAGCCTGCCAACGCTCGACCGTGAACAGGCCAAAGCCCTGATCGAAGCCGCCGGCGGCAAGGTGGCCGGTTCAGTCAGCAAGAAAACCAGTTTTGTCGTCGCCGGGGCTGAGGCCGGCAGCAAGCTCGACAAGGCGCGTGAGCTGGGGCTGACGGTGCTGGATGAAGCCGGTCTGATGGCGCTGGTGCAAGCGCCGGCGGTCGGGAATGCGCCTGCGCCCTGATTGCTGTCGGTTCTGGGTGAATCCAATGCTCTCCTTTGCACCTGAGGCGCTTTCTGTGCAAAATGCAGCCATGTCGCACACCGAAATCCTTAAATCCGCCTGCAAGTTGCCTCCTGTGGAGCGGCTGCATTTGATTGATGCCTTGCTGGAATCGCTTGACGAGCCAGATCCGGTTATTGAAGCTGCCTGGCTGGCTGAGGCGCAAGACCGACTTGCGGCCTATGAGCGGGGTGAGCTGCCACTGGCTGACCTGATGCCAGTACTTGACCAGTACCGTTAATCATGCGTTTCGCATATGCTGCCGCTGCGGTGGCTGAAGTAGATGAAGCATTGGCGTATTACAAGGCCATTGATGCCAATCTGAGCAGACGAATGGTGCGTGAAATTGACGCTGCGCTGAATCGCATTCAGCAATTCCCCGAAGGCTGGCATCCACTGGAAGGTGGCTTGCGCCAACTGCGACTCAAGTCGTTTCCGTATGTTTTGGTCTATACCACTGACACTGACTCCATTGCTATCGTTGCCTTTGCCAACACCCACCGTCGCCCCGGTGACTGGCGCGACCGACTGAACTCCGCTTGATCTTCCCATGACCGTTAGAGACATCCTCAAAATGGGCGACCCGCGCCTGCTGCGCGTGGCATCGCCCGTGACGCAGTTTGACTCTGATGAACTGCACCTGCTGATCACCGATCTGCTGGACACCATGCGCGCCGCCGACGGTGCCGGGCTGGCGGCACCGCAAATCGGCGTTGACTTGCAAGTGGTGATATTTGGCACCAACGCGCCCAACCCGCGTTATCCCAATGCGCCGCTGGTGCCGCGCACGGTGCTGATCAATCCACAGATCACGCCGCTGCTGCCTGCCGGTGAGCCCAGTGCGCTAGCGCACGGCAACCTTGCGCCGGTGACGCTGGAAGACTGGGAAGGCTGCCTGTCATTGCCGGGCTTGCGTGGCAAAGTGCCACGTTTTCAGCGTATCCGCTACCAGGGTTTTGATCAGTATGGTGACACGATCGACCGAACGGTGGAAGGCTTTCACGCCCGGGTGGTGCAGCATGAGTGCGACCACCTGATCGGCAAGCTGTACCCGATGCGCATCCAGGATTTCAGCCAGTTTGGCTTTACCTCGGTGCTGTTTCCGGGCTTGGATCCGTCAGACGATTGACACGTCGGCCGGCTATGCTTCAATAAATATAGCTGATAGCGCTTTACCCATAAGGGCTAGAGCACTAAAGAGCATAAAAGACTAGGCCAGCGCTTCCAGCAGCTCGGTTTCAATCTCGATCTGGTTGCGGTTGTGTTGTAGCTCCGCCCCCTGAATCAAAAAGGTGTCTTCCACGCGCTCGCCCAGCGTGGCAATCTTGGCCAGTTGCAGGTCGATGTGGTGCCGCGCCAGCACGCGGGCCACGCTGTAGAGCAGCCCGACGCGGTCGCTCGCCGAGATGTTGAGCAGCCAACGCTGCGCTTTCTCATCGGGCTTGAGCGACACGCGCGGTGTCATCGGAAAACTCTTCACGCGCCGTGACACGCGGCCCCGGCTGGGGGCGGGTAGCGGCTCTGCTGCCGCAATGGTGCGCGCCAGCCCGGTCTCGATCATGTTGACGAGCTCGCGGTAGTGCTCGGTCTGGTGTGTGGCAATCACCTGAAACGTGTCGAGCGCGTAGCCTTTGTGGGTGGTGTGGATGCGCGCGTCCTGGATGCTGAAGCCACATTTGTCAAAAAAGCCGCAAATGCGCGCAAACAGGTCGGGCTGATCCGGCGAATACACCATCACCTGCAAACCCTCGCCCAGCGGCGATGGGCGGGCCCGCACAATCGGCTCGCGCGAGCCCTGAAAGCGCGACAGTTTGCGCGTGTGCCAGGCAATGTCGGAGGCATCATGGCGCATGAAATAGCCCACATCGAGCGTGTCCCACAGCGCCTTGTGTGACTCGAACGGCTGCGCGTGCAGCGCCAGCTTGATCAGCGCATCGCGCTGGCGTTCCTGCACTTCGGCGTGGACATCGGGCACATGGCCGCCGAGTGCGCGCGAGGTGGCGCGGTACAGGTCTTCAAGCAGTTTGCCCTTCCAGGCGTTCCATACCTTGGGGCTGGTGCCCCGGATGTCGGCCACGGTGAACAGGTACAGGGCGGTCAGATAACGTTCGTTGATGACTTGTTTGGCAAAACGGGCGATGACATCAGGGTCGCTCAGGTCGCATTTTTGGGCAATGCGGCTCATGCTCAGGTGTTCGCGCACCAGAAAATCAATCAGGTCGGCATCTTCGGTAGGGATGTCATGCTGCTGGCAAAAACGCCGGGCCTCCAGGGCACCGAGCACCGAGTGGTCACCGCCGCGGCCTTTGGCAATGTCGTGAAACAGCGCGGCGATGTACAAAATGTAGGGCTTGTCCCAGCCGCTGGCGAGCTGTGAGCAAAACGGGTACTCGTGCGCGTGCTCGACCAGAAAAAAGCGCCGCACGTTGCGCAGCACCATCAAAATGTGCTGATCCACCGTATAGACATGAAACAGATCGTGCTGCATTTGCCCAACGATGCGGCGAAACGCCCACAGGTAGCGCCCCAGCACCGAGGTCTGGTTCATCAGCCGCAGCGCGTGGGTGATGCCGTCGTGCTGCATCATGATTTTTCTGAAGGTGGCGCGGTTCACCGGATCGTGGCGAAACGTGCTGTCCATCAGGTCGCGCGCGTTGTAGAGTGCCCGCAAGGTGCGCACCGACAGGCCCTTGAGGCCCACATGCGTCTGAAAAACCAGGAAGGTCTGCAGGATGGCGTGCGGATCGCGCTGGTACAGGTCGTCGCTGACCACTTCAACCATGCCGGCCTTGTCCTGAAAATGCTGGTTCAGCGGGCGCAGCGGCCGCAGGGTATGACTGTCAGGGTTCAGCCGCTCTTCCACGTTGAGCAACAGAATCTGGTTGAGCTGGGTCACCGCTTTGGCGGCCCAGTAGTATTGGCGCATCAGCTTTTCACTCGGGCGCACCGATGCCAGCGGGTCAACGCCGGGGTCGGGCGGCTGGTAGCCAAACGACTTGGCAACGCTGTTTTGCAGGTCAAACACCAACCGGTCTTCGCGTCGGTGGGTCAGCAGGTGCAGCCGCGAGCGAATCAGCCGCAGCGTGGCCTCGTTGCGCTTGAGCTGGCGCACCTCAAACGCGGTGGCCAGACCGGCTTTGGCCAGGGCGTTCCAATCCCCGCCAAAACCGGCAGCCTTGGCCACCCACAAAATGATTTGCAGATCGCGCAGGCCACCGGGGGATTCCTTGCAATTGGGTTCCAGCGAGTACGGTGTGTCTTCAAATTTGTTGTGTCGTTGCTGCATTTCCAGCGTCTTGGCAACAAAAAACGCCTGTGGGTCCATGGCGGCAAAAAACTGCTGCTGAAAATCTGCAAACAGGGCCGGGCTACCGGTGACCAGCCGTGACTCCAGCAAGGAGGTTTGCACGGTGACATCTTTGGCAGACTCGCTCAGACACTCGTCAATATTACGCACGCTGGAGCCGATTTCCAGCCCGGCGTCCCAGCAGCTGCCAATAAAACTTTCGATGCGCGCTTTCAGAGCGCTGTCTTGCTCGGGCGACTGGTCGTTGGGCAGCAGCACCAGCACATCCACGTCCGAATGCGGAAACAGCTCGTGTCGGCCAAAGCCGCCCACCGCCAGCAGTGCAAACACGTCGCTAAAGCCGGCTTGCCGCCACAGCGTGCGCAGCGTGGCGTCGGCCAGATCCGACAATTGGTGCAGCGCCGCATTGACCCCCCGTGTGGAGGCCCCGCTGTCGGCCAGTGTGGCCAGCAGGGCTGCCTTGTCAGCCCGGTAGCGCTCGCGCAGGATGTTGACTTCCATCATGTTCGGGGCAAGGCCTGGTCGGGTTGCGCGAGCACAAAGGCCGGAATCGCCGGGCTGTTGGCTGACAGCGTCAGCACCTCGTAGCCGGTCGGGGTGACCAGCACGGTGTGTTCCCACTGGGCTGAGAGCGAGCGGTCTTTGGTGACGATGGTCCAACCGTCGCCCATTTCCTTCACATCCTTGCGTCCGGCATTGAGCATCGGCTCGATGGTGATCGTCATGCCGGCTTTGAGCCGGTCCAGCGTACCGGGCTTGCCATAGTGCAGCACCTGCGGCTCTTCATGAAAGTTGCGACCAATGCCGTGGCCGCAATACTCGCGCACCACGCTCAAGCCCTGGCTTTCGGCAAAGCTCTGGATGGCGTGGCCAATGTCGCCCAGGTAGGCACCGTCTTTCACCCGCATGATGCCCTTCCACATGGCTTCGTAGGTCAAATGGCATAGCCGGCGGGCCGCCAACGAGACCTCGCCGACCATGAACATGCGGCTGGAATCGCCGTGCCAGCCATCCTTGATGATGGTGACATCGACATTGACGATGTCGCCCTTTTTCAATGGCTTGTCGTTGGGGATGCCGTGGCACACCTGGTGGTTGATCGAGGTGCAGATGGCTTTGGGGTAGGGGTTGTGGCCGGTTGGCGCGTAATTCAGCGGGGCCGATATGGCCCCCAGCACCTGGGTGGTGTAGTCGTCGGCCAGCCGGTCAATCTCATTGGTGGTGATGCCCGGCTTGATCAGCGTGGCCAGATAATCCAGCAGCTCGGCTGCCAGGCGACCCGCCACGCGCATGCCGGCGATGCCTTCGGAGTCTTTGTAGGTGATGCTCATGGGCGCAGATTATCCCATTGGGGCCAAGACCCTAGGGCTTTGCGTCCTGCTCGCCGTGCATGGCTTGCCAGGCCCAGTCCCACGCCGTATCAGACAAGGCGGTGACGTGCGCGGCGCCGCCAAACTGCGCCACCAGCGGGTTGTCTTCGTCAAGGTTTTGCGCCTCCACCAGCAACGCGAGTTGCAAATAATGGTGCCACGGCCCCAGTCGATCGACCAGCGCCTGCTGCGCATTCGGGTGCAGCGGCAAGATGGACAGCACCTCGCGCAGACTGATTTTCAGAATCGGGCCCATCATCGAGGCCAGCCCGAGCGTGAACAGCTGGGCTGGCGATTCCTCGTGGTTTTGCTGCGCCAGCAATTCCAGCAGGCGCGAGCGCCATAACGCCACCTCCTGCAGGGCGCTGGAGGCGCGGCGCTTGCCGGCAAACTGGAACAGCAACAAGGACAGCCAGCGGTACAACTCGCCGCGCCCCAGCAGCAGCACCGCCTGGTCGATGCTGGCACCGGCGTTAAGGCGGGCAAAGCTGGCGCTGTTGATGCGCTGCAGCAGCCGGTACGACAGGCCGACATCACTTTTGATGTTGGACACGATCACGTCGGTTTCGGCACCGGTGACCAGCTGGTTGAGCAGGTGGCCAATGCGCCCCACCTCGGGCGACAGCGGCAGGTTTTCTTTTGCATCGTTGGCCACGGTGGCCGCGGCCAGTGAACCACACACATAGTTGGCGTGGTTGTGCAAAGCCAGTTCCAGGTCCTCGAAGGTGGCGATGTCGGTGACCACGGCTGGCAGGGCCTGCCAGGCGGCAGGACGCGATTGCAGCGTCTGCAACACTTCATGCATCGGCTGGTTGCCTTGTGCCAGCAACAAAAAGTCGGGGGTCAAGGGTAAGGTCAGTTGTCCATCCCAGGCCAGTTTGGCACCGAGTGCGCGCAGGTCTTGCAAGGTAAGGGCCAGCACCTGCAACTGCGCCGGGGTCAGTTCAACAGCCGCCTGGCCCGGTTGTTGGTGCTGATCGACCCCAATCCACAGCCCGCTCAGGCTGCCTATGCCGGTGGCATGAATCAGGCAGTCAGCGGGCAGCCGGGCCAGCCCCAGCCGGCCACTTTGCGCCAGCAACTGCGCCGAAGTCAGCACCGCGCGGGCATGGGCCGTTTTGGCGCTGGCATCGGCGCGGCGGCTCATGCGGCGCAGCATGTCGTCGCCGATGCGAAATTCAAAGCCGACGATTTCGCCCTTGCTCGAAATCAGCGGTCGGCGCGCGCCAATGCTGGGCAGTGCCACACCGGCCACTGGAGTTTGGGCGGACGGGTCAGCCGCAGCCGGTGGCATCGGACTGGCCGCTTTTGCCAACGCGGGTGGGTTAGTTGTGGCAGATTTGCCATTAAAGACACCAGGAAGCAGGCGCTGAAAGAATGATTTCATTGTGCAGTGCGATGGAAACAAGGCTGAAGCGCTGACATTATCGTCAAAAGTGTGATTTATCTTTATAAATCAATGTGTTAAGTGCAAAATCTGTTTGCCAGATCGTTGCAGTCTGGATCATAGCCCCGCTGCTGCCCTCTGCAAGCTCAAGGGTGCGATTCAAACTGGGTGTCGCTCGAAATCAATGCTTTGGTTTCTACCCGGCACGGCGACTGGGTCATGCGCATGCGGTTTTGGGGTGAAAGCACGCGCGACATGCAAGCCTCAGCACGTCAGCAACTACCGGCGCGCGCCTTCCACCCCGAAGCACGGTCGCATGACCCAATCACCGCGCCTGGCCATTCTGGGGTGTAACCACTCGCGCAAATCCATTTGCTTTGGTTGGTAGCTGGTTCAGACCGGGCTGTTCACGACCCCCTGTCAGCCGACCTGTAAAGCGTCAAATCAGTCGGGTGATGCGCTTTGCGCAGGTCAAGGAGGAGGCCGCGCAGCGGCCGGGGGACACGGAGCAAAGCGCATCGCCCGGCTGATCCGGCAAGCACTGGCGTGAAACTTGGTGCCCAAAATCTCAGCTTATGAAGCAACACACTCGGTATGAATCGCACCCCACGCTGTAGGGTTGGCTAAAGCCTTGGCGCATTTTGGGGGTCGGCTGTTGATTCACAATACTGCTGGCTGCTTGGTCGGCCCAGGTTCCCAGCATCCTTTGAGGGTCGTTTTTTACCGGCTGCACTTTCCCGTATCACCATGCACGTTACCCTTTTTCGCACCTACCTTGTTATTTTATTGATAGCTATCAGCGCAATACCAGTAAGCGCTGAAGCCGCAAAACACCATAAGAAGTCGGCGAAGTCCGTGGTCAGCAACAGCGTTCCGCCGGGACCAAGCTACGCGCAGCGCAGCGATGCGATGCAGGCGGCCCTGGCCATCGCCAAAGAGCAGGCACTCGATGCCGACTGGGTCCGTCGCATGCTGGCGCAGGCGCGCTACATTCCAGCCATCGCCAAAGCAGTGACCCCGCCGGCGGTCGGCGTGGCGAAAAATTGGCGGGTGTATCGCAGCCGTTTTATCGAGCCGATCCGCATCCGCGCCGGGGTCGCTTTCTGGCAGGCGCACGACGCTGAACTCTTGCGCGCCGAAGCCGAGACCGGCGTGCCGATGGAGATCATCGTGGGCATCCTTGGCGTGGAAACCATTTATGGCCAGCAAATGGGCAGCTACCGCGTGCTCGATGCGCTGGCCACACTGGCCTTTGACTTTCCAGAAAGCCACCCGCGCGCCGCCGCACGCAGCCGCTATTTCAGCTCAGAGTTGGGGCAGTTTTTGGCGTTGATGCAGCGCCAGCACAGCGACCCGACCCGTATGCAGGGCAGCTACGCCGGTGCCATGGGTTTGCCGCAGTTCATGCCGTCGAGCTGGGCCAGGTACGCGGTGGACTTTGATGGTGACGGCCGCATCGACCTACTCGGCAGCCCGGCCGATGCGATCGGTTCGGTGGCGCATTACCTGCAGGCCTTTGGCTGGCAAAAGGGGTTGGCGACACATTACCCGGTGCGCTTTGATGCTGCCACCCTGGACCTGCCCGGTTTGCTGGTGCCTGACATCGTGCCGACCTTCAGCGTTGCCGAATTTCAGGCCAAGGGAGCCTTGCTGGACAGCGGGGGGCTCCAGCACAGCGGCAAACTGGCGCTGATCGAATTGCAAAACGGCGATGAGCCGCCGAGCTTTGTGGCCGGCAGCGACAACTTTTATGCGATTACCCGTTACAACTGGAGCAGCTATTACGCCATGGCCGTGATCGAGCTGGGGCAAGCGGTAATACAGGCGCGTGGACCGATTGCCAGACCCTGATATTGCCAATATTTTCATAGCATCTGGCGCTTCTGCCAGCTGGGCTGGCCCAAGATTTTTTCACGAAGAGGCAGACGCTGTCATGTTGTCAGTCGGGTGTCTGCGGCAGGAATCTGACGCGATCAACGTTGTGGTTGCAACCCGCCGGTGCTAGACTTTTTTCGGGCTGAAAGAGGCCAGTTTGTCGGCCTTCAAATGGACTACGAAAGGAGTTATCCATGGCTAAGCACTCACAAAAAGAAATGAACGATGCGCTGAACAAAATCAAGGCGTATTTTCTCCAGCAAGGCATGCTGGTCGTTTGGGGGCAGGTCAAGTCGAAGATCGAGGAAAAACTTGGCATTTCGATCGTGACGGATGTCGGATCATTGGTCCAGTTTCTTCCTGGTGCCAATCCAGCGCAAAAACTGGCAGATGCCGTGTCCTGGCTGTTGCTGTTCTTCCTTTATTACGCCAACCAGTTGTATAACCCCAGGATCAACCCGTTTGACCCCAATACCAGACTCGACGACTATGTGCAGTTTCTGTTGTACACCTGGTTGACCAATGATGCCAAGATCGGCCCGGCGTACCAATGGGACACCACGAACCTGAAAGCACTGGGGGCAACGCTCAAGTAGCCAGTACCATCGCGCTAGAAGTGCCGTTGCAGCGCAGAGCGTTCAAATTAGCAAGACCCACCCGCGCGCGGCGGTCCGCAGCGCCTACTTCAGGGCTGCGCTGGGCTATTTTTGGGCTTGATGTAGCGCCAGCGCAGCGACCCGGCCAGAATGCAGGGCAGCTACTACGCCATGGCGGTGTGCGAGCTGGGGCAGGCAGTGGCGCAAGCGGTAACGCAGGGAACCATCAAATGATTCAGCCACCGTCAATCCGGATACCCAGCCGCTGGCGCTGGGTGCGCGCCGGAAATGCAATATTGCGCTCCGCCCAGTTCTTGAACCGGATGGCCTGTGGCGTGGTGGCTTGCGCCAGATGCGTCAGCAACACGTCGTCGCGCAGGTGACCCGCCTGCTTTTTACCCATGTACTGATGCCCTGACGGGTAAATCTGTGCCAACGCCTGGTCGCTGGCCAAATGACCGACGATGCGACGTACTTCATCGGTGGCCACCCAGCGGCATCGGTCATCGTCTTCCAGAACATGCAAACGCCAACTCAGATATTGGTAATACTGGCCGTTCAGCGGCTTGATGGCCGCTGAGCGCAAAGCGTGGTAAACCTCCGCGCCAAGATTCCAAAAAAGGTAGGTCAAAAATGACGCATAAACCGGCAAGATCAGTACCCATGCCCGGCGAAGCTGTGGCAAGCCTGCCAGGTCTGCCATCACACCAAACCCGAAATACGCCCCTGCCGCCAGGCCGCTGCAAACCAGAAACAGCAGCGTCGCGCGAATCAGTACCTCGCGCATCGTGCTCAAAGCATCAACAGACCGACGATGCCGGTGGCCAGCAACAGTGCCGACACCGGCAACATCAGGCGGCGCAGTTCGGGCGAACCAATCCCGATGGCCATGGCCGCTTTGGTCAGGGTGTTGGCCAGTACCGCAATCAGGATGGCGCGCGCGCCCACTGTCAGAGTGGTCGCATCCACCTTGGCACGGTCGGCCATGGCCATGGTGATGGCATCGACGTCGGTCAGGCCGGCAATCCCTGAGGCCACGTAGAGTCCGGTTTCACCAAAATACACTTGCGCCACGCGTGCCAGCAACACCACCACGCCAAACAGCAGGCCGAACTGGATCGCTTCGGTCAACTCAAACGGGTTGTTGCCCGACTTCACTTCGCCGCGCGGTTGATGCGAACTCAAGCGCCACAACCAGCCGCAGGCCGCCAGATTGGCGACGGTTAGCACCCCCAGCACCAGTGCCAGCCTGAGGCCGAGCTCCCAGCTGATCAGCATCGTCATCAGTCCAACGCGCAGCAGCATCACGGTCCAGGCCAGCAAAATGCCCATCGCCAGCGCCGGTGCTTCGGTGGCATCTTGCTTGCTGCGCCGGGCAAAACCCAAGGTGACGGCGGTGCTGGATGCCAGACCGCCCAGCACCCCCACCAGGCCAATGCCGTGCTGCGTGCCCACCACCTTGATGACCAGGTAGCTGGCGAAGTTCAGCGCCGAAATCAGCACCACAATCAACCAGATCTTGTACGGGTTGATTACGTCCAGCGGGGCTGGGCCATAGTTGACGTTGGGCACCAGCGGCAGGATGATCAGGGTGACGATGGCAAATTTGAGCGTGGCCTCAACATCGGCTGCGTTGATTTGCCCGGCCAGCCGGTGCAGCCACTCTTTGAGCGCCAGCAGCAGCGCCATCATCACCGCCACCCAGCTTGCCAGTTGCAGCAGCCCGTGGGCGCACAGCAAGCCCAGCAAAAACGCCAGCAATGCCGAAATTTCAGTGGTAATGCCCGTGTCGCCACGCATCCCGGTCACCACATACATGCCAATGATCAGCGTGGCAATGGCCACAAACAGTGCCAGTGCCAATGTGCCCAGACCCATGTGTTTGTCCAGGTAGCCAGCGATGGCGCCGCTGAGCGAAATCAGCGCAAAGGTACGCACCCCGGCACCGCCGTCGCCACCCTTGGTGCGTTCACGCTCCAGCCCCAGCAGGGCACCCAGGCCAATGGCCACGGCAAAACTGATTGCCAGCTGTTTGTCGTCCATGTCGAACCTTGCGCGACTCAGGCCACCACGACGGCTTCAAAGGCCGGGTACAACGCATCAATCCAGGCCTCAACTTCTTCCGGGCCAATCTGCAGAAACGCCAGGCAATCGGCCCCGGACCGCTCCCATTCGCGCTGCTCCTTGACCCCTTCATGGTGCGCCACCAGGTGGTCGGCAATCGCGGCAATGGCCACCAGCTGACGCACCTCCAGCGCCACGCCAGTGTCTTCCAGCACCGAAAAATCGTGGTGCAGACGCACCGCGTAGGCCACCACGGCCGGTAGCCGCCAGGTTTTGGCCACGATTGCGCCAACCACGGCATGATCGGTGCGGTGGGCCGCGTTTTCGGTCTGGATAAAGGTGCGGTCCTGCCGCGCCATGGCTTCGACCAGCGTGCCGCTATAGCCGCGCAGGCCTTGCAGCATCACCGGGATGCCCACATGGATGAACAGGCCGCAGGTTTTGGCCACTTCGGTATCTACCCCGTACATCTGGCTGGCAATATGGGCCATGGCCAGCGAGCGGCGGGTGGAAGACTCCCAGAAGTGCTCGATCAGCGTGGGGTCAATCCGGATGCTGTTGCGCATCAAAAAACCGGTCAGTACATGGGCGGTGGGCCGCACACCCAGCATCGACACGGCCTGCGCCACCGAACTGACTGGCTCGCGGCGCGCGTACAGAGAGCTGTTGGAAATACGGATCAGCGCGGCGGCCATGGCCACGTCGCTACCCGCGATGCCAGCAACCGTCTGCGGGTCGGGGTCGGCCAGATTGAGTTCAGCCTGGAGCTGGAGCAACAATTGTGGGCAGGGGGGAATGACGATGTCTTTGACCGGGCCGCGATCGCGGGCCAGTTCCAGCTCGCGATTGATCTCTTGGGCTTTCATGCAAATGTCTTTCTGTTCTTGAGTGTGTCAGCGAAACCATTTTGACACGTCAGCCGAGCAAAAATCCGTGAATTCAAATCGTTCGGTTCGCCATTGCAAGCCACCTGCATTCGGCCTGATGCTCAACCCGCAGGCTGCCTGCGCTCCACCGGAAGTTGGCCGTCCTGCAGCCACCGGGCTAGCGCCTGGGCGGGCAGCGGGCGGGCGAAATAATAGCCCTGCAGCTCGTCGCAGCCGAGCTGTTTGAGTTGTTCGGCCTGGGCGGGGTTTTCCACCCCTTCGGCCACCACGCGTAAACCCAGGGTGTGGCCGAGGACGACGATGGCGCGCACGATCGCCATGTCGGCCGGATCGTCGAGCATGTCGCGTACAAAGGATTGGTCGATCTTGAGCTTGTCAATGGGAAAGCGCTTGAGGTAAGCCAGGCTCGAGTAGCCGGTGCCAAAGTCGTCGATCGACAGCTGCAGTCCCAGCGCCTTGATGGCGGTGAGTTTTTCGGTGGCGGCCACGGCGTCGGCCATCAGGTGCGATTCGGTAATTTCCAGTTCCAGGCCCTGCGGGTCGCAGCCATGCTGGTCAATGCACTGGCGCACCAGCTCGACCAGGTCTGGTGCGGCCAATTGTGCCGCCGACAGGTTGAACGACATGACAATCGGGGCCAGGCCTTGCGCCTGCCAGACCCCACGCTGGCGGCAGGCTTCGCCCATGACCCAGCGCCCAATCGGGTGAATCAGCCCACATTCTTCGGCCACAGGAATGAATCGCGCGGGTGGCACCTGCCCCAGCTCGGCACTGTGCCAGCGAATCAACGCCTCCACCCCGATCACCGCACCCGTGCTGGCATCGAGCCGTGGCTGGTAATTCAGGCTGAATTCGTCGCGCTCCAGCGCCAGTCGCAAATGCTGCTCCAGTGACTGGCGCTCGCGCAGGGCCACCTCGATCGATGAGTCAAACACCCGGGCGCCGTCGCGCCCCGAGGCTTTGGCTTCGTACATGGCGGCATCGGCACGGCGCATCAGCTCATCCATGACTTGCCCATCGGCAGGAAAAACGGCAATGCCGACGCTGCACGAGACCAAGATCTCATGTGTCTGCACCTGATGCGGCTGGCGAATCAACGGAATCAGGCGTTGCTCGACTTGCCAGCGCGCCTGCGCCGCGTCCTGCAGGCCGCGCAAGATCACCACAAACTCGTCCCCGCCGAGACGGCTGACCAGATCACCCGCGCGCACCGCTTGCTGCAGTCGCTGCGCCACCGAGCGCAGCAGGCCGTCGCCAATGTGGTGCCCCAGCGTGTCGTTGATGGTCTTGAACCGGTCCAGGTCGATGAACAGCACCGCCAGGCACTCGCCACTGGTTTGCGCCTGGCGCAGTGCCGCTTGCAGGGTTTCGATGCACAGGGCGCGGTTGGGCAGCTCGGTCAGCACGTCGTGCTTGGCCAGAAATTGCACCCGCGCCTCGGTGCGCTTGCGATCGGTGATGTCGATCGAGATGCCAATGTAGTGCGACACCCGTCCCTGCCGGGTGGACTCGCGCACCGCCGAGATCATCAGCCAGGCCGGATAGGTCTGGCCGCTGCGCTTGCGCAGCAGTACCTCGCCCTGCCATTCGTGGCGACTGGCCACGCTGCGCGAAATCTCGCCGGCCAGTGCTTCATCGGTATCGCCCGAGGCATTGCCCAGCAGCATGCGCAGATGCTCGCCGAGCACCTCGTAGTATTCGTAGTTGGTGGCTTTGCAATACGCCGCGTTGACACTGAGCACGCGCTGCTTGTCGTCGAGGATGATGATGCCCTCGCTGGAGGCCTCAAACACCTTGGCCCATAACTCGAGTCGCTGCTCCATCAGCTTGAGCACGTTGATCGGCGTGAAGGTCGTCAGCAGGGCATCACTGCCCTGAAAGCTCAGGCGCCGCGCCGACAGCACGGCCCACGACGGCTCGCTGCCGCCCAGCCAGCGCACCTCAAATTCATCAACCCGGTCGTGGTCGTACAAGCGCTGGAAAAAGCGGGCGCGCACACCCGGCTCCAGGCCATCGCGCCACGGGTCGGTGCTGCGTCCGCCTAGCCAGGGTGCAGCAGGGGCGTTGGCGTGCAGCACTTGATGCTCAGGCACAGCCGTCACCACCATGGCAATTGGAATGGCTTCGAGCATCTCGGCTTGTGCCTGCGCGGCACGCGTGCTGGCGGCGAGTTCCTGGCGTGCATCGCGGTCGCGGTCGAGCTGCGCCAGCATGTCGTTGAAAGTGGTGACCAGGTCGCCAATCTCGTCCTGACTGTTCCAGCGCGCGCGCAGGTTGTAGTTGCTGCTGCGTCGCACGGCATCGGCCACATCGGCCAGCTGCTTGATCGGGCTGGCTATCAGCCGCGCCACTGTATAGACCAGCCCCAAAATTGCAAACAACAAGACCAGCGCAGTGCCCAGGTGCAGCCACATCCGGGCAAACAGGCCATCCACGCGCGCCTGTAGCAAACTGCCCAGAACGTCCGAGGTACTGCGCCACGCTTGCGCCAGCGCCTCCAGCGTTTGCGCTTGCGTCTGCGCCAGCCATTGCACATCGGCCGGGCCGATGTGTTTTTCTGAAAACGCCTGCACTTGCGTCAGCAGCGTCTGCAACGCGTCCGTCAACGCGCGTTGCGATGCCTGCAAGCGCGCTCGCAATGCGGGGTCACTGGCGGCGTAGGCTTGCTGGTAATCTGCCGAAATGCCTTGTTGAATGGCATCCAGGCGACCCGCCAGAATCAGCAGGCGGGCACTCTGCATGGTCTGACTGGCGGCGCTGCCGTGCTGCGTGGGGGTCAGCGCCTGCGCGGTTTCATTGAGCAGTCCGACCAGTTCCGGAAAGCGCAGCACCACCAGCGACATGCTGTAGTAGCTATCAAGGTCGGGATCGAGGATCAGGTTCGACTGGTTGCCCACCGTGGTCATCAGGCTGCGGGCACTTTGAATCAGGGGGGCAAAGCGGGCCGCTGTGGGCGTGCCGCCGGCGCTTAGGGCTTGCTGATGGGCCAGCACGACGGCGCTGACCTGCGCGGTGTTCAGATCGGCATCATGTTGCGCGCGTTGCGCCTCAAATTGTTGTACTTTGGCCTGTCGCTGCGGCGCGTCGGCGGCAGGTGAACCCAGCGCCGACAGCAGCAGCTCGCGCACACTGTCGTTGTAGGCCACGCCGACAATTTCCTTGCGGGCAAAGTCGATCGCCAGGTACTTTTCGTGGATCAGAATGCCGGAGATGTAGATGACCGCGGTCAGATCCAGCAGGTAGATCAGCGTCAGCTTGCGGCTGACGCTCAAGCGCCCGAGCCAGGAGGCGATGGCTTTGAGCGGACTCATGCGCCGGCATCCGCATGACGCACCCGTGTCGCTTGTGCGTGCACCTTAACCGGGCATCGGCACCAGGAAGTCACGGCTGATGTGGGCTCCCAAGTCGTTGATGCGGTCCAGAAACTGTGTCAGGTAAGCGTGCAGGCCGGTGGCCAGAATCTCGTCGATGCGGCCATACTGCAGCTCAGCGCGCAATTTGCCGGCACGCCGGTTGGTTTCGACCGATTGGTCGTTGGCCACCATGCGCAAATTGGATACCACCTCGTTGAGGCTGGCGTGCAGGCTGCGAGGCATGTCGGGGCGCAGTATCAGCAGTTCGGCCACACGCTCGGGCCGGATCACGTCGCGATAGACCTTGCGATACACCTCAAAACCGCTGACGCTGCGCAAAATCGCGCTCCAGTGGTAAAAGTCGTATTCCTGGTCTTTCTCGTTGGCGTTGCCATAAAAGTCGCTCTCCACCGCGTGAAATTTCACATCGACTAGCCGTGCTGTGTTGTCGGCACGCTCCAGAAAAGTGCCCAGCCGCATGAAGTACAGCGCCTCATCCATCAGCATGGTGCCCACGGTCACGCCGCGCGACAGATGTGAGCGAAATTTGACCCACTCGAAAAACTGCGCCGGGTCTTGTTCGAACTCGCCATTCTTGATCATGCGGCGCACTTCCAGCCAGGTCTGGTTGAGCGTTTCCCACACCTCGGTGGTCAGCGCGCCGCGCACCGCGCGGGCGTTTTCACGCGCCGCACCCAGGCACGACAGGATGGAAGACGGGTTGCTTTCATCCTTGACCATGAAGTCCATCACTTCAGGGGCGCGGATATCGCCATGCTTTTTCCGGTAGCTTGGCAGCAGTTCGCTGATCGACAGCAGCCCCTGCCAGCCTGCCAGCGCCACCCCTTCAGATTGCGGCAGCAGCGAGGTCTGGTAATTCACATCGAGCAGACGCGCGGTGTTTTCAGCGCGTTCGGTGTAGCGGTTCATCCAGAATAAATGGTCGGCGGTTCGTGACAACATACGCGCTTTCAGTGGGTCAGTGGGAACAAAAAAGGGTGCTTGTTGCGTTCAGCCCATTTGCTGGGCCTGGCGTGACACCACGGCAGGCTCTGACAAGGCGTTGTCATCTTCGAGTATCCAGGTGTCCTTGGTGCCGCCGCCCTGTGATGAGTTGACCACCAGCGAGCCTTCCTTGAGTGCCACGCGGGTCAGGCCGCCGGGCACCATCTGCACCGTTTTGGCAGAGAGCACATAGGGGCGCAGGTCAATGTGGCGTGGCGCAATGCCGCTTTCGACAAAGGTTGGGCAGCTCGACAGGCTCAGTGTGGGCTGGGCAATGTAGCCACTGGGGTTGGCCAGCAGCGCCTTGCGAAAGTCTTCAATCTCGGCGCTGGTGGAGGCTGGCCCGACCAGCATGCCGTAGCCGCCGGCACCATGCACCTCTTTGACCACCAGGTCTTTCAGGTTGGCCAGCGTGTAGGCCAGATCATCCTTTTTGCGGCACATGTAGGTGGGCACGTTGTGCAGAATCGGCTTTTCGCCCAGATAAAACTCGATCATCTGCGGCACATAGGGGTAGATTGACTTGTCGTCGGCAATGCCGGTGCCCACTGCGTTGCTGATGGTCACGTTGCCGGCGCGGTAAGCGTCCATCAGGCCGGCACAGCCCAGGGTGGAAGTCGGACGGAACACCTTGGGGTCAAGAAAATCGTCATCCACGCGGCGGTAGATCACATCCACGCGCTTGGGGCCCCGTGTGGTGCGCATATAGACGAAGTTGTCTTTGACCATCAGATCCTGGCCTTCCACCAGTTCCACCCCCATTTGCTGCGCCAGAAAGGCGTGCTCGAAATAAGCGCTGTTGTACATGCCCGGTGTCAGCACCACCACGGTTGGCTCAGCGGTAGTGGCCGGGCTGCTGGCACGTAGCGTCTCCAGCAGCAAGTCGGGGTAGTGGGCTACCGGGGCTACCCGGTGCATGCTGAACAGGTCGGGAAACAGCCGCATCATCATCTTGCGGTCTTCGAGCATGTAGCTCACACCGCTGGGCACGCGCAGGTTGTCTTCGAGCACGTAGTACTCACCCTCGCCAGCCGCATTGGGCGCGCGCACGATGTCGATGCCCGAGATGTTGGAATAAATCTGGTTGGGCACGCTGACACCCACCATTTCGGGGCGGAACTGGGCGTTGTCTTCGATCTGCTCGCGCGGCACGATGCCGGCTTTCAAGATCTCCTGCTCGTGGTAAATGTCGTGGATAAAGCGGTTCAAGGCATTGACGCGCTGCGCCAGACCCCGCTCCATGCTGGCCCACTCGTGCGCCGGGATGATGCGTGGAATCAGGTCGAACGGAATCAGCCGCTCGGTGCCGGCCCCTTCTTCATCTTTTTCGCCGTACACGGCAAAGGTGATACCGACGCGGCGAAAGATCATTTCGGCCTCTTCGCGCCGCTTGGCCATCATGTCGCCAGGCTGGCGCGCCAGCCACTCGTCGTAAATCTTGTAGTGATCACGAATTTGCGCCCCATGAGTAAAGAATTCATAGGGCAAGCGGGTGTACATCTCGTCAAATTTCTGCATGAATCTTTCTCCTGGGTCAATTAAAGCAAGCTTTGGGCCAGACATCTAGGGTGCTTAAGGCGATTGATGTCGCCAATAGCGCAGGTCGGTCTGGCGCTGGCACTGTGGGGCATCGGGCCGCCACGATCGCCAGGTCACTGCACCACAATGAGGCGTATCGAGCACTTTGATCTGCTGATCAGCATAACGCACCAAAACCGGGCCCGCTGGATGCCCAAAGCGGTTGCGGTAGCCCGCCTGCACCAAGGCAAGGCGCGGCTGCACCGCCTGCAAAAACAGCGCGCTGCTCGATGTCAGGCTGCCGTGGTGCGGCACCACCAGCACGTCCGAGTGCAAGTGGTTCGATGCCGTGCGGCGGGTCAATGGCGCTTGCGGCCCGGCCAATGCACCCGTCAAATGCCGGTTGTCACCGGCTTGACGTTGCACCAGACTGGCCTCCTGCACCTGCTCGATGTCGCCCGTCAGCAGCGCCGACTGCTGTCCATTCGAGATGCGCAGCACACAGCTCAGCGGGTTGGTCTTTTTTGCGCTCGCGTAGTCTTCGTCCAGCGGGTGCAGCAGTTCAAAATCAACGCCGTCCCAGTGCCAGCCTTGCCCGGCCTGGCAGCGGGTGCCCGCCCACGGCACCGCGCGCCCCGTTGCATCGGTCATCGCGCTTGCATCGCCCGCCGGGCCGGCAAGGTCCACCGGGTCGAAAGAACTGATCACCCGCGCCTGCGACTGCGTTGCCAGCACCGCCGCCGCGCCGCCGATATGGTCGCTGTCGCGGTGGCTGAGCACCAGCGTGTTCAGCCGCACACCCAGCGCACGCAGCAGCGGCACCAGCACACGCTGGCC
>JAIFMT010000050.1 GCA_020048295.1 Rhodoferax sp. | reverse complement strand
TTGAGCGCAAACTTGCCGAATTCAATCGCGATTTTGAAGCCTTTCTGGCGCAGACCTCTGACTTTGTGTATTTCAAGAACCGTGAGAGCCGTTTTCGGTTTTGCAGCCAGGCGCTGGCCCGCATCTGTGGCCACAGCGACTGGCATGACATGATTGGCAAACACGACCGTGATGTGTTTGCACCCGCCATGGCAGAAATTTATGAGGCCGAGGAGCAACCGGTCTTTGCCCAAGGCCAGCCCTTGCTCAACAAGGTTAACCCGTACCTGGATGCCAAGGGAGTGCCGGGCTTTGTTCAGACCAACAAGTGGCCGCTATTTGATGAAGAGGGTTTGGTGGCGGGCATATTTGGCATCAGCCGCGATGTCACCAAAGAGCGGCAAATGCAGGCCAAGGTCAACATGGCCGCCAGCGTGTTCACCCACGCCCGCGAGGGCATCCTGATCTCCGATGCGGCCAACCGCATTGTTGAGGTGAATGATGCTTTTACGCGCATTACCGGCTATGAGCGTGACGAAGTGATGGGCCAGAACCCCCGTGTACTGGGCTCTGGGCGACAAACCCAGCAGTTTTATGCTGACATGTGGCAATCCATCAACACCATTGGGCACTGGGAAGGCGAGGTGTGGAACCGCCGCAAGGACGGCATCGTGTACGCAGAAATGCTCAGTATCAGCGCGGTGACCGATGAAAGCGGGCAACTGCATCACTACGTGGCGCTGTTTACCGACATCAGCTTGCAAAAGGAACACGAGCGCGAACTGGAGCACATTGCCCGCTACGACATACTGACCGGGCTGCCCAATCGCGCCTTGCTGGCAGACCGCTTGCAACAGGAAATGGCACATTGTCTAAGGCAAAGCAGTCAGCTCGCCGTGGTGTTCATTGACCTGGACGGGTTCAAACAGGTCAATGACCAGCAGGGTCACAGTGTGGGCGATGAGCTGCTGATTTCCCTGGCGCAACGCATGAAGGGTGCCTTGCGCGAGGGCGATACGCTGGCGCGCATCGGTGGTGATGAGTTTGTGGCCGTGCTCACCGGTCTTGAAGTAGCCCGGGATTGTGAAATTGTGTTGTCACGGCTGTTGGCGGTAGCCGCCGATTCAGTCGTGCTCAACCAGGCCGTGCTGCGGGTGTCGGCCAGTATGGGGGTGACCATTTTTCCGCAGGATTCTGCGGATGCGGAACAGCTATTGCGCCACGCCGATCACGCCATGTACCAGGCCAAACAGGCCGGAAAAAATCGCTACCACTACTTTGATGTCAGAAACGATTGCGAAGTGAAGTCTCACCGGGAGTCATTGGAAGAGATCAGCCAGGGGCTCGACCGGGGCGAATTTGTGCTGCATTACCAGCCCAAGGTCAACATGAAGACCGGGGCAGTTGTCGGCCTGGAAGCGTTGATACGCTGGCAGCATCCGGTGCGCGGCCTGCTTGCACCTGCTGCCTTTTTACCCTTGATTCAGGGCCACCCGGTGGGCATCAAGCTCGGCGAATGGGTTGTCCAGACGGCGCTGACACACCTCGACCAGTGGAACGCAGCGCACTTGCATACAGCGGTCAGCGTCAACATTGATGCCGCGCACTTGCAACAAGACGACTTTGTGCGGCGCCTGGGTGAACTTTTGGCCCAGCACCCGAACGTGCAAGCCCAACAACTCGACCTCGAAGTGCTTGAAACCAGCGCACTGGAAGATATGGACAAAGTGAGCGTGACCATGACAGCCTGCTGTGCGCTGGGGGTTGGTTTTTCGCTGGACGACTTTGGAACCGGCTACTCGTCGCTGACTTACCTCAAGCGTCTGCCTGCGGACTTGATCAAGATCGATCAGAGCTTTGTGATGGGCATGCTGGTGGAATCGGACGACTTTGTGATTGTGGAAGGCGTGCTGGGCCTGGCCAAGGCCTTTGGCCGGGCAGTGCTTGCCGAAGGCGTGGAAACCATCGCCCATGGTGAACTGCTGCTGGCCATGGGTTGTGAATTGGGCCAGGGCTACGGCATTGCACGCCCCATGCCAGCTCAGGCGGTGAGTGCCTGGGTGCAGCAGTGGCAACCCGAGCAGGCGTGGTCGATGTGGAATGATCTGGCGGACGCGCAGAATTCGTGCGATCTGGTCCACGCCAATATCAAACACCGTCACTGGCTGCGTGACATCCAGAACTTCGTGACCGGTGCCAGTGATGTGGCACCCCCTTTGGACACGCCAGATTGCCCCTTGGGAATTTGGCTGGGTAGCACCGGACAGGAGCGCTATGGTCAGCACCCCGGGTTTTCAAAACTGAAGCAGGCACACGCGCAGATGCATGCTGCGGCCAAACAGTTGATTGACTGGCATCTTGCCGGCATGCACGACAAGGTCTCTGCGAGTCTGTCTGAATTCAATGTGTTGCAGGACGCAGTGCAGGCCAAGGTGGCCGAACTGCGGCATGGCAGCCGCTGAGCCCGGGCGCAAGCCACTGCGTCAGTGACACCCCCAATCAAGCGCCTCGCCCAGCGTGCTGGCCTCACGGTGCTTGTGATGCCGGCCACGCTGCCCAGCAGCGAGCGCAGGCTGGTACGAATCAGGTCGGAGTCATCAACAATCAGCAGAGAAATGGGCATCAGCCATCTTGCCGGCGGCGACCCGCTTGCGCTATCGAACTTTGCTGATTTGGCTATGGGAAATGGACGATTCAGGCAAGGAAATGCCCTCGCGGTGCAGCCTGGCGCACCCACCCAACGTTTATGGTGATTTTAGCCTTCTAGCCCTTATTACATATGCGCTCGCAGCTTCTATTAACATAGTAACAAATGCGAATTCTCAGCCCATAAACGCCAGGTTGGGCTTGAATTCGCCCTGCGTCGGCATTGACTCAATGGACAGGATGATGCCGACAGATGCCCAATTTGCAGCTTCGCCGCTGCCAAAAAAATCGGTCGCACCCCAGCCTGGCGGTGCATCGACCCATCAATGACCCGCCTGGCTGTGGCGGTCAGGGTTTGGCGATCTTCCTGCTGATTTCATTGATTCGCTCCAACGCGATTCTGTCTTGCTCCTGCTGAAGCTGTCTTGCCTCTTCGTTTTGTTTTCCCGCCCGCTTGAGTTGCTCATCGGCCAGCCGCAATCTCTCTTGTTGCTGGCGCAGCACTTCAGCGTCGGCGCTGGCACGGTATTCCATTTCCTGACGCCGGCGATTCTCAGCGTCTTGTTGAATGTCCAAAGAACGATTCGCCAGTTCTGCTGAACGGTCAATCGCCTTTGACGTGTTGTTGATGGCCCCGTCCACCAAGGCTCTTTCCGTATCGGCCCGGGTTGCATCGTTGTCAGCGCCCCTGTTTGTTTGCAGGACTTGGACGACATGGTCATCTTTCTTGTTGGCGCGCCCCAGGTAAAGTCCAAAACCAACCAGGCAACTCCCCAGGATCGCCAGTAGCAAAACGTTCATCTTCCAGGTTAACTTCTGAGTCCTGGCAACTTGGCGCGATGCCTTCTCTACGCCAGCCCTGGGTTTGAGGCTGTTATCGTAGGCAGCACGTTGCGCCGGTTGTGACAGCAATTCATAAGCTTGCCTCAGAGCCCAGAGTTGCTCTTTGGCAGTTGGATTGCCTTCCTCAAGTTCTTGCGTCAAGCGCTTGAATTTCTGCTCATACAAGGATTTCAGAGTTTCCTGACTTGCAGCCTCATTGGCTTCAAGAATTTGATAGTAATTGCTTGCCATCCCGTGCTGCCCTCCAAAAAAAGTGACCTAACGCTGGCTTTGGGCCTTCGGTAAGGGATCATAGCCAAAAGTCGCGGCTGCACCAAAGCCTGCCGCCACTGCGGGCGTTACTGCCCTTGGGCGGCTGAAGCCCGAGAAGGCCTGACAGGAGGCGCAGGGTCGTGCTTTTTTTCGGGGAAAGCCGCTGGAGTATGCTTGCAACATGTCAAGTTTGCTGATCATTGAAGACGACGAATTGCTGCGCGACGGCTTGAGCGCGCAGCTGGCACAGGCCGGCCACAATGTGACCGCTGCCGCTGACGGTGAAGCCGCGCAAGCGCTGCTGGAGAGCCAGCGTTTTGACGGAGTGGTGCTTGACCTGGGGCTGCCCGGAATCAGCGGCATGGACGTATTGCAATGGCTGCGCAAACGCCTGCCAGCGCTACCGGTGCTGATTCTGACCGCCCGCGACGGTATTGATGACCGGGTGCAAGGGCTCAACGCCGGTGCCGATGACTACCTGACCAAACCGTTCGACATGGCCGAGTTGCAGGCCCGACTGGCCGCCATGCTGCGCCGCGCACGCCTGCCGGCGTTCGGCGGCACGCTGGAGTTGACCAGCCACAACGCGCGCCATCTGCGGGTGGATGCCACGCTGCCACAGGCCTGGCTGGGCGACGAGGCACTGGAACTGACACAACGCGAATGGGCGCTGCTGTCGCTGCTGGTAACGCATGCCGGACGGGTGGTGAGCCGCGAGGATGTGCTGGAAAGCTGGCAGTCCGAGCCCGGCGACAGCGCCGGGGTCACCTCCAACGCGCTGGAGGTGTATATCCACCGGCTGCGCCGCAAATTGGTGGATTCGGGGCTGAACATCCGCAATGTGCGGGGCCTGGGCTATATGCTGGAGACCACGACAACGTGAGCGAGGCCCGGCGCACTGGCCAAGGCCTGTCGCTCAAGCGCCAGTTGCTGATCTGGCTGCTGCTGCCACAGCTGGTGCTGTTTCTGGTGGGCGGTGCGCTGGCGTACCGGGTGGCGCTGAACTATGCCGAAAAAGCCATTGACCAGTCGCTGACGCAGTCGGTGCGCTCGCTGGCGCGCCAGGTCAAGCCGATTGGCTCGGGGCTGCTGATTGATTTTCCGCGTGCCGCACAAGACATCATTGAACAAGACCCGAAGGACCGCGTCAGCTACATGGTGTCGTCACCACCCGGGCGTTTTTTGCTCGGCAACGGCAGGCTGCCCGGCCCCAGTAACGCACCTGAGCTGCAAACCGGCGAGACCCTGCTCTACAACGTCAGCGTCGATGACCGCGCCATGCGGGTGGCGTTGCTGGAGGTGGACTATGGTGACAGCAGCGCGCCACAGCGCATGCGGGTGCAGGTGGCCAAGAGCCTGGCGGTGCAGCAGCGCCTGACCACCGAGCTGATTGCCGACATCCTGATGCCGCTGCTGGCGCTGGGGGCGGCATTGAGCGTGCTGGTGTATGGCGGCATCTCGCGCGGCCTGCAACCACTGATGCGCTTGCAGGCACAGCTGGGCGACCGGCGCACGCACACGCTGTCGGCGCTGTCACCGATTGAGCTGACCCAGGCACCCCAAGAGGTTCACGCGCTGGCGACGGCACTCAACCAGTTGCTCGAAGCCGTGCGGCGCAGTCTGGGGCAGGAAAAGCGCTTTCTCAATGATGCCGCGCACCAGTTGCGCACGCCGCTGGCCGGGCTGATCAGCCAGACCGAGCTGGCGCTGACCGAATCTGACCCCGATGCGCTGCGCTCGCGCCTGAACAAGGTGCTGGCCGGGGCACAGCGCAGCGCCCATCTGGTCCACCAGCTGCTGTCGCTGGCGCGCAACGAAGTCGAGGTGAAGCTGCAAGCACTGGACCTTGCCGAACTGGCACGCGATGTGGCACGGCAATGGACGCCGCGCGCGCTCAAGGCGGGCATCGACCTCGGGTTTGAGGGGATTGACCACTTGCAGGTGCAAGGCGAGCCCTTGCTGCTACGCGAAGCCCTGACCAACCTGATTGACAACGCGCTGACCTATGCCGGCGCTGGCAGCGAGGTCACGTTGAGCGTACAGATGCAGGACGGGCAGGCACTGCTGGAAGTCAGCGACAACGGCGTGGGTCTGTCTGACGCTGAGCTGCCGCATGTGTTTGAGCGCTTCTGGCGTGCCAGCAGCGTGCCCGGCGGCTGCGGGCTGGGCTTGGCCATCGTGCGGGAAATCGCCCAGCGGCACGGCGGCACGGCCGTGGTGCTGGCCGCCAACCCACACGGTTTGCGCGTGCAATTGCGGCTGCCGCAACCCAGCACCGGCGATCGACGGCGTGCCCTGGGAGCCACATGAGGTGGTGCCCGAGGTGCGCTGGCCACAGCGGTTTACTTGGCATCCTGATGCGTGACCACGACAGCCCTTCATGAGATACTGGTTTGCCCTGTGATGGCAGGCCATTTTTCAACCGATCAGCCGCCCACCCACCCGTGAACCCTTCGCCCAAGCACCCCCCTTTGCTGTCAACGCAGTCCGGCTGTGCGCACGCCATTGAGCCAAACTGGACTCAGACAACCCGTGAGCCTGGCAACCCCTGGCGCTCGGCGCTGGAAAGCGCGGGGGCTGGCATCTGGGTCTGGAACATGCAGACGAACCAGCAATCGCACTCGGCACGCTGGGAACAGCTGATTGGCTATAGCGGTGACGAGCTGCCGCAAGATTACAGCGCGTTTTTTTCCCGCGTCCATCCAGACGATGTCGGTGCCCTCAATGCCGCAGGCAGGAATTACCGTGAGGGCCACGCGCCGCGCTTCTCGGTGGACTTGCGTTTGCGCTGCAAGGATGGCAGCTGGAAATGGATTTCTTCCAGCGGCATGATCGTCAGCCATGATGATGCCGGCCGCCCCTTGCTGATGATCGGCACCCACACCGACATTTCAGAGCGCAAGCAAGCCGAGCAGGCGTTGCAAGAACTCAACACCGTGCTGAATGAAAAAACCAGCGTGCTGCAAACCACGCTGACGCACATCAGCCAGGGCATTCTGGTGTTTGATGCCGGCAAGCACATCATTGGCTTCAACCCCCGGGTCTGCGAGTTGCTGGAGGTGCCGGCCGATTTTCTGGCGCAACGCCCGACGCTGGGGGAGCTCAGTCAATTGCAGCACAACCTGGGTGTCTTTGGCCCGGGCGCCAGCCGGGTGGCTGAGAGTGCCCGCGCCTATGTCATGAGTGACGGCATGGGTGAGCCACCAGCCGCTTACCTGCGCGAATCCTCGGGCGGGCAGGTGCTGGAGGTCAAGACAAAAATGCTCCCCGATGGTGGCATGGTGCGCACTTTTGCCGATGTCACCGACTACATCAAGGCGCAAACCGCGCTGCGGGAAAACGAAGAGCGCTGGAAGCTGGCACTGGAGAGCACCGGTGACGGGGTGTGGGACTGGCACATCCAGACCGGTGAGGAATTTCTGTCGCCGAGCCTGCTGCGCATGTATGGTCTGACGGCGCAAGACATCGAAAATAACGCCAGCGCGCTCGATGAGCGCACCCATCCTGACGATGTGGCGCAATTGCATCGCAACCGCCAGGTCCACTTTGACGGGCACAGCCCCACTTACATCAACGAACACCGCATCCGCTGCGCTGATGGCAGCTGGAAATGGGTACTGACGCGCGGCATGGTGATCAGCCGCGACACCGACGGCAAGCCACTGCGCATGATTGGCACCCATACCGACATCAGCCAGCGCAAGGCAGCTGAGGCCACCATCTGGCAGCAGGCCAATTTTGATTCGTTGACCAGCCTGCCCAACCGGCGGCTGCTGCGCGAGCGGCTGCTGCAGGAGCTAAAAAAATGCCGCCGCGACGGTTTGCAACTCGCCTTGCTGTACATCGACCTGGACCGTTTCAAGGAAATCAACGACACGCTCGGCCATGACCTGGGCGACGTGCTGCTGGTGCAGGCAGCGCAGCGCATTGCGGCCTGCCTGCGCGAGGTGGATACGGTGGCGCGGATGGGCGGCGACGAGTTCACCGTGATCGTGACCAGCCTGCAGCAGGCCAGCGACCTGGAGAACGTGCTGCAAAAGCTGCTGACTGCGCTGAGTGCCGTGTTTCATCTGGACACCGAGCAGGCCTTCATTTCGGCCAGCATTGGCGTGACAATTTACCCGGACGATGCGCAGGACCTCGAAGACCTGCAGCGCAATGCCGACCAGGCGCTGTATGTCGCCAAGGATGCCGGGCGCAACCGCTACAGTTTTTTCACGCCGGCGCTGCAGCAGGCTGCGCAATGGCGCTCGCAACTGACGCAAGACCTGCGCACGGCGCTGGCGGACACGGCCGACATCACCCAGTTCCGGCTGGTCTATCAGCCCATTGTGGAGCTGGCCAGCGGCGCGGTGTACAAGGCCGAGGCGCTGCTACGCTGGCAGCACCCACTGCGCGGCCTGATCAGCCCGGCAGAATTCATCCCGGTGGCCGAGAGCAGCAGGCTGATTGTGGAGCTGGGCGAATGGGTGTTTCAGCAGGCTTGCGAGCAGGTGCAGCAATGGCGCACCACCATGCATCCGCATTTTCAGATCAGCGTCAATAAGTCGCCAGTGCAGTTTGAAAGCCCCAACCCGCTGCACCTCCGGTGGTCTGAGCAGCTCAGGCGCCGCGGGCTGGGCGGTGACAGCATTGCGGTGGAGATCACCGAGGGGCTGCTGCTGTCCACCAGCGACAGCGTGTTGCAGCAGTTGCTGGACATGGGACAGGACGGCATTCAGGTGTCACTGGACGACTTTGGCACGGGTTACTCGTCACTGTCTTATTTGCAGAAGTTCGATATCGACTACCTCAAGATCGACCAGTCGTTTGTGCGCCAGCTGGCCACCAACCCGACCAGCCAGGTGCTGTGCCACGCCATCATTGCGATGGCGCACGCGCTGGGACTGAAGGTGATTGCCGAAGGGGTCGAGACCGAACCGCAACACCATTTGCTGCGCCGGGCCGGCTGCGACTTTGCGCAGGGCTACCTGTTCTCGCGGCCGGTGCCCGCCGCCGGGTTCGAGCAAGTGTGCCAAAAAATCAGCAGCTTGGCAGCGCCCGACAGCTGGATTTGCTGAGGGTCATTGGTTAACAATGAAATAGGCCACCAACTCATCTAGAACGGCATTGACGTCACCGCCAATGCAGAGCTCATCTTGCGCGGTGGTGCGCTGGTGGATTACTTCACGCTGGGGTCAGCGCAATCATTCAAGAGGGCTCGGCCCGCCTGACTAGGCGGCAGCAACCGACACCGCCTTCTCAACCAGGGTGACGGCGTGCACTGGGCACCGTGCGGCGCATTCGCCACACGCGCTGCACAAATGCGCGTCATGCATGACCGAGCGCTTCTTCCACTGGTGGGTTTCAAAAGAAAACAAACGCAAGTCACAGGCCGAGATGCACCGGCCACAGCCGGTGCAGCGCGCCGCATCAACCTGGGCAACCTGGGTTGTTATGGGCGTCTGGTGGGTTTCTGGGTTCATCGTCAACCATTGTTGACTAAAACCCGGCAAGCTGCTTATCCCAGCCGCAAACCTGTCTGCACGTCAAACCAGTTGTTGTGGTGGCTACTGACCGTCATGCCGACGGTGTCACCCACTTTCACCTGGGTGCTTGGGGCGGTGCGCACGGTTACTGGCCCGACACCGGTTTTGACCACCACATAGGTGTCGGCCCCGGTGGGCTCAACCAGCGTGACTTCGCCACGCCAGCTGGCATCGTCGCTGAAATGGATGTGCTCGGGGCGTTGACCGAGCGTGACTTTGCCGCTGGCCGGGCACGGCAGCTGCAATGCCCCACCTTCAAAGGAAAATAGGCCTGCAGCCCCCGTCCCGCTTGCGCTACCAGCTATAAAGTTCATTGTAGGCGAGCCAATGAAACCAGCCACATAGGTATTGGCCGGCAGGCGGTAGATTTCGTCGGGCGTGCCGATCTGCTGCAGGATGCCGTCTTTCATCACCGCGATGCGGCTGCCCAGCGTCATGGCCTCGATCTGGTCGTGGGTGACATACACCGTGGTGATGCCCGAGAGCTGGTGCAGGCGCTTGATTTCGGCGCGCATCTCCACGCGCAGTTTGGCATCCAGATTGCTCAGCGGCTCGTCAAACAAAAACAGTTTGGGGTCGCGCGCCAGGGCCCGGCCCATGGCCACACGCTGGCGCTGGCCGCCCGAGAGCTGCGCCGGGCGACGGTCCAGCAACTTCTCGATTTGCAGCATGGCCGCCACTTCCTGGATGCGCTTGGTGCGCACTTCAAGCGGCACCTTGCGCATTTCGAGCGCAAAGCCGATGTTGTCGGCCACCGTCATGGTTGGGTACAGCGCATAGCTCTGGAACACCATGGCAATGTCGCGCTGCGCCGGGGCCACGCCAATGACGTTTTTGCCGGCAATGCGCAATTCGCCTTCGGTGGGCTCTTCGAGCCCGGCAATGATGTTGAGCAGGGTGGATTTACCGCAGCCCGAGGGGCCGACCAAGATCAAAAACTCGCCCGGGGGGACATCGATTTCGATCTTTTTCAGCACCTCGACGGCTTTGTCGCCTTTGCCAAAAACTTTGCGAATCCCTGCAATCTGAAGTGAGGCTGCCATGATGGGTAATTCCTTTTAACCTTTGACCGCACCGGCAGTCAGACCTTTGACGAAATACTGACCCGCCAGCACATACACCAGCATGGTCGGCAAGCCGGCGATGATGGCTGCTGCCATATCGACGTTGTAATTTTTTACGCTGCTGGTGGTGTTGGCCATGTTGTTCAACCCCACCGTGATGGGCTTGCTGTCGGCACCGCTGAAGGCCACGCCAAACAGAAAGTCGTTCCAGATATTGGTGAACTGCCAGATCAGCGTGACCATCAAAATCGGCGTGGACATTGGCACCACGATACGGATGAAGATACGCCAGAACCCGGCACCGTCGATGCGCGCCGCATTCACCAGCTCACGCGGGATGGCGGTGTAGTAGTTTCTGAAAAACAGCGTGGTGCCGGCCATGCCCGCCAGGCAGTGCACCAGCACCAGCCCGCCAATCGAACTGCTTA